>NZ_BDUF01000053.1:14259-76688 GCF_002335525.1 Effusibacillus lacus | reverse complement strand
ATACGACCTCCCTTCGCCAGCCGTAAGAAGATTATACAAAACTTAGACTATTTTCATCATCTGATGGTGCCGCGTCAGCGGCATGGGAGTCTAATTGGTGTTCTTTTGAATACTGCGATTTTTAATCATTAATTATTTCTTTCCAGAAAGGAATTAATGCTACAACTTGCGATTATTTATATAAGGTTGCTGGTGGCCACCTGCGATCAAACATTATGACAAACGGGAGGAAAAAGCATTCTTATGAGGTTCCGATTTACAATCAAGAACAAGTTGTCGCTGTCCTTTGCATCCATCTTACTGGTTCCCAGCATTGCCATTGGAGCACTGTCTTATGAAACTGCCAAAAACAAAGTGCGGGATCAAATGCTGAAAAGCGCTGACGAAAACATCCGGATTCTCAACCAGACAGTAGACCAAATCGTCGAATCCAAACGCCAGGACATATCGCTTCTTGCCCAACAGGTTGCGGTTGACGGGAAACCGGAATCGATGGAAATCATCCGCCGCTTTCAGGGACTTCACCCGGAATTGGAACTGTCTTATCTGGGCACAGAAACAGGAGCCATGTTTACTTTCCCGAACTCGAAGATGCCCGACGGTTACGACCCCAGAAAGAAGGAATGGTATCAGGAAGCGATCAAACAAAAAGATAAGGTGATTATCACCAGCCCGGAAGTCTCTACTTCTACCGGCAACATGGTCATTCGAATCGCCAAAGCGACTCAGGACGGCAAAGGGGTTGTCGCCACCAACCTGAATCTGCAAAAGCTCGGCGAAATGGTCAAAGGTGTGAAAATTGGCGAGGAAGGATACGTGGTCGTATACGACAAAAACAAGAAATACGTGATCCACCCAACGGCCAAACCGGGCACGGAAGCGAACGGGGAATGGATGGATAAAGTGTATGGCCAGGATTCCGGATCGTTTTCTTATCTGCTTGACGGCCAATCGAAAGAAATGGTGTTTGTTACTAACAAACTGACCGGTTGGAAAATATCCGGTACCATGTACACTGATGAAATTTCAAATGAAGCCCGGCCGATTTTTTACAGGACGCTGCTGGTAATTGCAATTGCCGTAATGGCCGGAGCAGCTTTAATGTACTTCATCGTCCGGTCGATTACCCGGCCTTTGGCAGCGCTGACAAGTGCTTCCGAAAAGATCAGCGAGGGATACTTAAACGAACGGATCGATGTGAACAGCCGGGATGAGCTTGGACAACTGGGATTAAGTTTTAACAAAATGGCTGATTCTTTGCGTACCGTACTGGTCGAAGTGAACCAAACCGCGACCCAATTGGCCGCCTCCGCGGAAGAACTCAGCGCCAGCGCTGATCAAACAAGCAAAGCAACTGAACAGATCGCTTCCACGATTCAGGAAGTGGCGTACGGAACCGAACAGCAAGTTCAGAGTGTGGAACAAAGTGTACGGACCGTCAACGAAATGTCAACAGGTATTCAACAGATCGCTGTCAATGCACAGAATGTCTCTGCAACAGCAATTGAAGCATCTGGTATTTCGGCCGACGGTGTACAAGCAATCCAAACCGCGATTCGGCAGATGGAGTCTATCCATCAAACCGTCACCAGTTTGGCTCAAGTGGTGACAGAATTAGGCGATCGTTCCCAGGAGATCGGCCAAATTGTGGGTGTTATTACCGGTATTGCCGAACAAACCAATCTATTGGCATTGAACGCAGCCATCGAAGCAGCACGCGCGGGTGAACATGGACGTGGATTTGCCGTGGTAGCCGATGAAGTGCGTAAACTTGCCGAACAGTCTGCTCAGTCCGCCCAACAGATCGGACAGCTGATTGCGACAATCCAGGATGAAACGTCGAAAGCTGTGCAGTCCATGGATTCCGCTACAAAGGAAGTGGCGGCAGGTATCGGAGTCGTTAACGCTGCAGGCACCTCCTTTGAACAAATTCAGAATTCGGTTGATACCGTAGTGGATCAAATCCAACACGTATCGGCAGCGTCGCAGCAAATGTCTGTCGGGGCGCAGCAGGTGGTCAAGGCGATTGATTCGATTGAAGAAGTGACTGAAACAACTGCTGCGGGAGCTCAGAATGTATCGGCGGCCGCTGAGGAACAATTGGCCTCCATGGAGGAAATCACCGCTTCCGCTTCCGCTCTCACCAACATGGCGGAAGAGCTGCAGAAACTGGTGCAAAAATTCAAATTATAATAGTAGATTGAATTTTTGGTTGTTTTTGTATACAGAATACTGTATTCTAAAAATACAAAAAGTAAATCGCTTTCATCATCTTAGCAGTTAGGGAGGAAAATGAATGGAATCAAAAGTGGTTACACAAACGCCTACAGTAAAAGCGACTGGTAACCCGTATATGACCCTGATCGGTTCCTGGGCCGCCTGGTTGTTTGACGCGTTGGATGCCGGGGTTTTCGGGTTTGTGCTGCTTGCTGTGGCAAAAACGTTTAGCGTTTCCTTGGGGGAAGTGGTCTCCACAGTTGCCTGGTTCCTGCTTGCGACTGGAATTGGCGGCTATTTTCTCGGAAACATTTCGGACCGGATCGGCCGCAAGAAGACAATCGCGCTATCCGTCCTGGCATATGGCTCGGGAACCTATCTTTGCGGTATAGCTGACAGCGTTATGGAACTGAATATTTATCGTTTTATCGTAGGTATTGCAGTCGGGGGATTGTGGTCTGCTGCGGCAGCTTTGATTTCCGAGATGTGGCGTCCCGAAGGCCGTGCGAAAGCGATTGCATTCATGCAAACCGGTTGGTCGGGCGGCAACCTTTTAGCGGCAATTTTCGCCTGGAACATTCTGAATCCGAATGATCCCGAATCCTGGCGCCACTTGTTCATTTATGCAAGCATTCCTGCATTTGTCACCCTGATCTTCGTGCTGATCTTTGTCAAAGAATCTCCGGTATGGCTTGCCAACAGGGAATATATAAAACACAACGCAAACAAGATTGGATTGGGCGAAATTTTTAAACCCCAATATCTGAAAGTCACTCTACTGGCTTTGGGAGTTTCCATTCTGGGCATGCTTGGATACTGGATCATCTTCACGTTTGCGCCAGCCTTCCTGCAGAACATCCTTAAGATCCGGATTGATCAGGCACCGGTATTTCTGATCTGGACCGGTATCGGCGCCATGATTGGCTATATCGCTTATGGATATCTTGCGGAAAAAGCGGGTCGCCGCATCGCATTCGCCGTCTTCTTCATCGGCATGACCATTATGGTTCCCGTGTTCACCTATACGGCAAGCCATCTGCCATTGACCGACGGTAAGCTGGTTCTGGCGGGAAGCAACCTGTACACTCTTGGAATCATCTCTGCGCTGCTTGGCTTCTTTACCGGGTATTTCAGCGGATTTGGCGCATGGTATTCCGAATTGTTCCCAACCAGCGTACGTTCCACTGCCGCAGGTTTTTGCTTCAACTTTGGGCGCGTCGGTGCCATTGCCGGCATCAAACTGGTACCGGTTCTGATCCCGTTGATCGGGTTTCCGATGACCATATCGATGGCCGCTCTTGCGTATTTTGCCGCTGCCATGCTGGTATTCACATTGCGTGAAACCAAGGGCATCGAACTGACAAGCGGTAATTGATTTTGCTTTCTCCCCCCTTCCGCTCTTCCCGGAGGGGGTATTTTTACTAAGCAGATTTTAGCAGAAAAGAGGTTGTTGGCAATGAAAGAAAGTCCGCTCACAGGTCTAAAGGTTCTAGAACTTGGCACACTGGTGGCAGCTCCTTTTGCGACAAGACTTTTGGCGGAATTCGGGGCGGAAGTGATCAAGGTGGAAGCCCCAAAAATCGGCGATCCCATTCGAAACTGGCGGGTCGTTGAGAACGGGACATCTTTGTGGTGGTATGCACAGGCCCGCAACAAAAAATCCATCACTCTCGATCTTAGACAGGAAGAAGGACAGGAAATTGTCAAAAAACTTGCGGCAGAAGTGGATGTAATAATTGAGAACTTCCGTCCCGGAACGCTTGAAAAATGGAACATTGGTTACGATGTGCTGCGGAAAATCAATCCCCGTATCATTCTGGTGCGTATCTCGGGGTTTGGCCAAACAGGCCCGTACCGCAACAAGACAGGATTTGGTTCAGTTGGGGAATCCATGGGTGGAATCCGTTATCTTACCGGTTATCCCGATCGTCCTCCGACAAGAGTCGGCATTAGCCTGGGTGACAGTTTGGCAGGCATGTATGCCGCAATGGCTGCCCTAATGGCTATCTATCATCGAGACGTCAAAGGGACCGGTGTTGGTCAGGTTATAGATGTGGCGCTTTATGAAGCCGTGTTCTCCTTAATGGAATCGATGGTTCCGGAGTATGACCGCAAAGGTGTGATCCGGGAACGCACCGGATCCATCCTGCCGGGAATTGCTCCTTCCAATACTTATCAATGCAGTGATGGGAAATATGTGGTGATAGGCGGAAATGGGGATGCCATTTTTGCCCGCCTGATGGAAGTAATCGGCCGCCCCGAGCTCAAGAAAGACGAGCGGTTTTCCTCGAACAGCAAACGGGCGGAGCATATGGAGTTTCTCGATGCAATTATCGGAGAATGGACACAACGGCATCCGATAGACGATGTGGTACGCATATTGGATGAGGCAGGCGTTCCTGCGGGTCCGATTTATTCGATTGAAGACATCGTTAACGATCCGCAGTACCTGTTCCGGGAGATGATCCAGTCATTCCATGTCGACGGAATCGGCCAGTTGAAACTGCCCGGCATTATGCCGAAGTTCAGCGAAACACCAGGCGAAGTCAAGTGGGTAGGTCCAAAGCTCGGCGAGCATAATGACGAAGTATACGGACAATTGGGACTGGATGCGGAAACTCTCAGAAAGCTGAAAGAGAAAGGAGTCATCTGATGATTTTCCCAAAATCGGTTGAAATTGTTGAAGTGGGTCCCCGTGACGGTTTGCAGAATGAACCAGTATTAATTCCAACAGAGAAAAAGATCGAGTTGATTGACAAACTGAAAAAAACAGGCATACAGCGAATGGAGACGGCTGCCTTTGTACATCCTAAGTGGGTTCCGCAAATGGCTGATTCGGAACAGATAGCCGAGTACTGCAGAGAGATGAATTATATTGCTCTGACACCCAATCTGAAAGCACTCGACCGGGCGATTGCAGCCAAAACACCGCAGATTGCAGTGTTTATCGGGGCAAGTTCGGCGTTTAATCAGAAGAATATCAACAAAACCACGGATGAATCCCTGCAGGAATGCGAAGCACTCTTTGCTAAGGCACAGGAGAACGGAATGTTCATACGGGCATACGTATCAATGGCCTTTTCATGCCCTTACCAAGGCGAGGTAACATTTGAAGAAGTACTGCATGTTTGTCAGCGGTTTGTGAAACTGGGTGCCGACGAGATCGATATAGGTGATACAAATGGTCATGCCAATCCGAGAATCGTGTACGAACGTTTTGCGAAGCTGCGTGATTTGTTCCCTGATACGGTTTTTGTCGCTCATTTTCACGACACACGAAAAATGGCACTTGCAAACGTTGTGGCAGCGATGCAGGCAGGAGTCGACAAATTCGACTCTTCCGTTGGCGGACTTGGCGGCTGCCCATATTCACCGGGTGCAACCGGAAACCTCGCAACCGAAGATGTCGTATTGATGTGCAACGACATGGGAATCGAAACCGGAATTGATTTTGAAAAGCTTAAGGAAGCAGCCACGTTCGCAAGGCAGCTTTCGACTCGCCTGTAAAAATCAAGGCCCTTCCGAAGCAGAAGGGCCTTTTTTTGCAAACTATCAGTATTCACCGGAAAGCAAACGTCCGGCATTGGGAACGAATGTTTTTAAGTCGAGCTTCTTGAGAATCTGGTAAACGGTTGAAATTGCAGCGGATAATACCGGTAGGCCGATTTGATCCTGCACTACTTGGATTGCCTGCAAAGACGGCATTTGTACGCATGCAGACAGTACTACAGCGTCGGCATTGCTTATATCAAGGCCTTTTACAATCTCAACCAAGCGCATCGGATCTTGCCTTCCGACTTCAAGATTATCAGGGATTTCCAGGCTGATAGAATCGGTAACTTGTATGCCGCTATCAGTGATATATTCAATGACTTGGTTAGTAAGAGGCTGCATGTACGGGGCGATTAAGGCGATTTTTTTTGCGCCAAGTGTATGGATCCCCTCCACCAGCGCACCTGCACTGCTGATTACAGGCGCTGCTCCGCCGTTAAGAACCGTTTGTTTGTGCAGCCGTTCCTGGGACTTGAGATGATATCCCGGCCCTTGACACATAATGGCCACCAGACATGCATACGCAAGTACGTCACAGCGCGCATCCGACAATTCAATTGCGCAACGGTCACTTTCTACGTCCATTTTCGTGAGTTCTTCCTTCGTCACATGCATCATTCGCATGCGGCTGGAATGAAAGGTAAAGGTTTCTTCTGGAATTTCTCTCATCCGCCATTGCAGCATCTGGGGAATTTCCGTTTCCATAGTGGTGTTGGAACTGGGAACTATTAATCCAACTCGAAAATGTTTTGGCATTCCGATCATGTCCTTTCCAGTTTATTGAGTAGACTCTAATTTTAGAATACTGTATTCTGTATACATTGTACAGTTTCTTTTTCATGTTTTTTTGTATTTTTAGAAACCCAAAAGTCTTTATATGGTATCTTATTATTATATAGATAAGAAACGAAGTTCTAGGTATCAGCCTCTTGGAGGAATAACTGTGAAAACAACCATAAGCAAATATGAACCTGTTTACCGCCAAGCATATGAGGTTATCCGGAATATGATTATTCACGGTGATTTGTCACCGGGAACCAAACTCGTGGAAGAAAAGCTCGCCGCCCACTTGGGTGTCAGCAGGACACCGGTTCGTGAAGCTATTCGGCGTTTGGAACAGGAAGGTCTTGTTAAGGGCAAGACAGTCATTGAGCCATCGGAAGATGAACTTCGGGACAGTTACGGAATCCGTATTCTGCTCGAAGGGTATTCAGCCCGTTGTGCCGCCGAGAACCTTACCTCCGAACAGAAGGAAACGCTTAAGAACATCATACAGACCGGGAAAATAGGAACCATTGAAGAGAAGGTAGCTGCCAACACGACCTTTCACGATATTATTATGGAAGCCAGCGGCAACCGATATATAATTGAAGTCATAGACAGAATGCGTTCATTGATTCTGCTTTGCCGACGCAAGGTGGTCCACACAAGAGACTGCATTCACGATGAACATGAGGCCATTTGCAAGGCAATTATGGATGGTGATGGAGAAAGAGCCGAACGTCTTATGAAGCAGCATCTGCAGAGCAACCTCGATGTCTGCTTGCTGCATTCGGATGATAATAACTAGTTTCACTTGAACAGGCCTGTGTTTGCAAAAGATACAGGCTTTGTTGTTGAATTCGAAATCCCTACTCAAATTTAGACCTTCGGAAAACTGAAAAGAATGCTTTCTAGTACGAAAAAACCAGCCGTTCTTTCCGGCTGGCGCTGTCCCCGTTTTATTCCTGATGAGATTCGGATTCATGCAAGCTGATTGTGGCAAAATACCGGGTGCCCCGTCCCGGGATGCCGAAAGGATACCCGTCTTTGCATTTATGCTCGTTGTGAACACAACTGGAGCATACCACCATATTGCATTTGGAACACCATGAAACCCACTCGATCTGGTTCTGCGGCTTTCCGCAATTTGGACAACTTTTCAGCTTATACAAGGATCTGTGCATGGCCATCTTCCCCTCTCCCCGCTTGCTTCTATACCAAATATCCCATCTTTCTGGCCGCAAACTCCAATTCCTCACGGAACTTGGGGTGAGCGATTCCGATCAAAGCTTTCGTGCGTTCCCTGATCGTTTTCCCTTTCAACTCTGCCATGCCGTATTCGGTTACCACTATGTCCACATCATTTTTGGAGGTGGTGACGACAGCCCCTTCAGGAAGTGTAGGTACGATCTTGGACACTTGGCCGTTTTTGGCCGTGGAATGGAGACATATGATGCCCCGGCCATTTTTTGCGAGCCTCACCCCTTTAGCAAAGTCAGCCTGCCCACCGGTGGAGGAGTAATACTTGCCGCCAATCGTTTCCGAATTGCATTGACCAAGAAAATCCACTTCTACCGTTGCGTTGATCGACACGATATTGTCAAATTGGGATATGACCCGAATGTCGTTCGATTGGTTGACAGGGATCATTAACAAGTCCCGATTTTCATGCATGAAATTATACAATTTTTGGCTGCCAAGAGCAAAGGTCATGGTGGTTTTCCCTTCAAAAATCGGCTTGTTCCGATTGGTGATGACCCCCGCTTCATAGAGATCCGCCACTTTGTCCGGCAGCATCTCCGTGAAAATGCTCAGATCCCTGTGATCCTTCAGGAAGTTCATCACCGCATTGGGGATGGCTCCAAAACCGATTTGCAGCGTATCTCCGTCATGAATGAGGCCGGCAATGGTCCGCCCGATTTTCACATCGTTATCTGTCAACACCGGCTCGGACAGTGTGGGGAGCGGGACATGGTTCTCAATAATGGCGTGGGCCTGATCGATATGAATCTGGTTTAGTCCGTACGTCCGGGGCATGTTCTCGTTGACTTCCAGCAGAATGAGATTGGCATCCTCTAGCAGCGTGGCGGTATAATCGCAGTTCGTGCCAAGCGAGAAGTAGCCCTTATCATCCATTGGGGATACGGTTGCCATAATCACGCGATTCTTCGTAAAGTCCCTCAGTAACCGGGGAAGATCCGAGAAATGATTAGGCAGCAGATCCACCCGGCCTTCATGAAAGCCGGGGCGATCTCCAACTCCCAGGAACAGGGAAACCAGTTGAAGCCTCTCCGGTTCCACGGATAGGGCCGGACGAAGAGACAACATTTGAAACAGCCGGTTTCCGCGCAATCCCTTATGATGGGGCAGGGCGTCCAGCAAAGCAGGCGGCTCCCCGGCCGTCAGGGGGACAATTATGTCATCTCCAGGATTAATGAGGGAAACCGCTTCTTCTGCAGACCTCAATTTGTCTTTATAGGCATGGCTGAAGTTCATGATGTCTCTCCTTTATCTCTAAACGAAAGATTCATTGGGGTCCCCCCGGTCACCATGATTTCATAGTATATTAGCTGGATTGTACGGCAAGTTATACGACAAGGCAATATGCAAAAAAGGCAACATCATGAAATATGCAGAAAACGCAAAAACAAAAGCCCCCTTTGCATCTTGCGAAGGGGGCTCGCCTCATTCCGAATCAGGTCGGAGTGCACCAACCCATTTTTGCAGAAGACACCAATCATTTCAAAGAAACCGTATCGTTCCTTGTCAGGCCCCTGGAAGAATCCGGTCTTGATCCCGTTCAATATGGTACTCGGTTCCTCGCCAATCAATTCCACATTCAGTTCTTGATACCGATATGTTCGACTTTATGAATCACGTTCTTCCCCCCCTGTAGTGGTAAATTGTACCTCTATTTGAATTTCAATGCCACATTTGTGTCCCAGTGCACATTGGCCCATATGATGGTTCATAAGGTGCCCGGCACCGATTCTCGGGAATACAATACAAAAGCCTAATGCGGAGGGGGATTGCGGATGAACAGATTCCGCCCTGCTTTACTTCGGCTTGAGGACATCGGACCCGGTGGGCCCTATCGGACACTTAAGGATTTGGGGCGTTTGCGGGCTGTATTTGAGTATCTGATGGGTCAGCATGTGCCATTTCATGTGGCGTTAATCCCGCGTTGGAAGCAACTCGAACCGGACTCAAGTTGGTATAATAAGGGACTCGACGATTCGACTCCCGATCTCCACCTGCAAAAGTTCATCTCATTGATGCAATGCGTCCAGCGCCACGGCGTTCTGTTCGGCATGCATGGATACACTCACCAATATGGGGATCGGAAGCTGGAGAACGACAATCAGGACACCGGAACCGGCTTTGAATTTGACGTAGAAGGATTTCCGGAGACGGCCACCTCCTTTTATGCGGCAGATCGGATCCGCAAGAGCCTCACCGCTTTTCAAAAAGCCGGACTCTATCCTCACTTCTGGGAATCTCCCCATTACCGGCACACCCTGGCACAGGAACGCATCTTTGGCTCCTATGTGAAGGTTCTCTACCAAAGCGATGCGGAAAGACATGCCACATCACATGTGTATATTTCGGAAACGGGAAATATTTTTATCCCCACACCTTATTACTATGTTCACGAACAAAATACAGTAGCGCAAATCCTGTCACGACTTGCCGGGTCCCATGATCTCGCTTCCATGTTCTATCACCCGTTTTTGGAGTTTCCGCATCTGGAGCCTGTTCGGGATTCCGTGGGAAGTCCGCTTATGTGGGATGGCCTGCCCGTATATCGGTATAAGACGGAAGACACAGACCTGCAGCGATTAGTGAAGGGAGTGCGGCATATGCGGTATCATTGGCTTCCTCTCTATGCGCTGATTCCCATGCCGCGGGTCTGGCAAGGAGATGACTACCATTAACGCACCAAGCTTTTTATAGAGGGATATCGCAGACAGGGATACGCCTATGAAATGGAGGATGCATTGGTAAATGGGCATTCCGGCAACCGGAGGTCAAGCGGATAACCGCTACGGGGGTTCTGGTAGACAATGCAGGTTCCATCCGGATTCCACAAAAGTTGGGTATGAGGTTGGTGCGGGAAAAGAATGGCTTGTCAGATTGGGTACTTGAGAGGCAGCTCTAGATAACGTGCATTCTACTTGGAACGAGGTTTGTTGAAATATAATACTTTGCCTTGGTGACGGTCGAGCTTTTTGTCAATGGTTTGCAGCATTGCCATAATATCCTTTGGTTGATTCTCTTCAAGCCGATTAACAGCCAGTTCAATCCTTTCCAGCCGGTTATCGACTTGGTCAAACCGTTTGTCCACTTCCTCAAACCGTTTGTCCACTTCCTCAAACCGTTTGTCCACTTGGTCAAATCTGGTGTAGACTTCATCAAAGCGGACTTTTATATCGCTCTCAAGATCGTCCATTTTGTTCTCAAGACGTTCCATCCGGTTGTTCAAAGTATGCATGTCTTTTTGGATCGGCTGAAGTTCCTCTTGCAGGACCGAACGCAATAATTTCTCCAATTCTTTCGACACTTTAATCCCTCCTTCCATTTCATTTTCTTTTTCATCATAGCTCATAGATCCTTGATTGTACATATTTCAGACGTGTGCGTGGGCAACGATTAGAATAGCGGCCTTTTGGGCACTTATTGATTTTTACTGAGTGGCTGTTTGATGAATAAAGGTTTTTGAAGCGCTTATTGTGGGGTGGCCGGATGGATGAAATCAACAAGACATGTAAATAAGTGCTTCAAATGCCCTTATTACTGATTTTCCTTGCAAAAATGGGCCAATAAATGCCAGAATATCTCTTATTTCCACAAGGGGGAGGGGCAGCAGTAGCGTAATCATTAGGGCGGGAAAGACCCTGGCTAGCGGTCAAATTCACTCAATCTTAAAAAGAAAGAGGCTGCCCCAATGTCATAAGACAGCCTGCTGAATGAATGTGTTTCGAAATAACAGTGTTTTTCACCGCTATACTTGTTGAATTCATTGCGGTTCTTAGAATAAGGTTCTTTTTCACCGCTATTTAGCGTTTTTTATTGCCCACCAATGAGAAAATCTCCAAATAACGTTGAAAATCATCACTATATCGAGAACCACCACTTTGACTTCCATAATAACCTTGAAAATCACCGCAATTTTTTATACGGTTGTCATCATCCTCCTGGCTTTCTGAACTAACCAGGAGGTGTCCAAACAACAACTACTGTTGGGACAGCCTCTTTGAATCTTCGCTTATTAAAACCGCTCGGAAACAACCTTTGCCTGTGTAAAGAGCAGCAGGTAATCCCGTCCTCCCGCTTTGGAATCGGTGCCCGACATGTTGAATCCGCCAAAGGGATGGACACCTACGAGCGCGCCCGTGCACTTGCGGTTGAAGTACAGATTGCCGCAATGCATATACTTTCGGGCGTATTCCAAGTGTTCGCGGTCATTGGAATAAAGAGCTCCGGTCAGGCCGTATTCGGTGTTGTTGAACACTTCAATCGCTTTCTCAAAGCTGTCCGCCTTGTAGAACGCCAGCACCGGGCCGAAGATCTCTTCCAGCATGATCCGGGCATCTTCTTTCACGTCCGCAATGATGGTCGGCTGGATGTAGTAGCCGTTGCCTTCCGCCTTGCCGCCGCCTGCCATCAGACGCCCTTCCTTCTTGCCCACTTCAATGTATTCCAGAATCTTGTTGTATGCATTCTCGTCCACAACCGGACCGATTGCGTAGTTTTCTTCCGGAAGCCCCACCTGCAGAGCCTTGGTCTTTTCAACGACTTTTTGCAGAACTACGTCATACAAGTCCTTATGCACAATCGCCCGGGAACCCGCGGAACATTTCTGTCCCTGAAACCCGAAGGCGGATTGTACAATTCCGGTTGCCGCTTCTTCCGGGTCTGCCGAAGCGTCCACCACTACTGCGTCTTTACCGCCCATTTCCGCAACCAGACGCTTGATCCAGATCTGGCCTTCCGCTTGCTTGGCGATTCTTTCATTGATGCGAATTCCCACATCACGGGAACCGGTGAAAGATACAAACCGGGTCTTTGGATGTTCCACCAGGAAGTCCCCGATTTCAGAGCCGGAACCTGGCAGGAAGTTGATAACTCCCTTCGGCAGACCGATCTGTTCCATCAGTTCCACAAATTTCGCTGCAATGACCGGAGAAGTGGAAGCCGGTTTCAACACAACCGTGTTGCCCGACACAATGGCAGCCGTTGTCATGCCCACCATAATGGCCAGCGGGAAGTTCCAGGGAGGAATGACTACCCCCACACCAAGCGGGATGTAATACAGGTGATTGTCTTCCCCTTCATAGGGAACCAAAGGCTGCGGCCCCCCCAGACGAATCATTTCGCGACCGTAGAATTCCATGAAATCAATGGCTTCCGCCACATCCGCATCCGCTTCTCCCCAGTTCTTGCCCACTTCATAGACCATCCAGGCAGCAAATTCGAACTTGCGGCGACGCATTTCAGCAGCCGCCTTGAACAGATAGTTGGCACGGACGTGCGGCTCCACGAACTGCCATGTTTTGAAAGTTTCCATGGCGATATCGACAGCCTTTTGCGCCAGTTCCTGGTTGGCCTGGCACTGGATTCCCACGATTTCATCCAAATTTCCGGGGTTTATGGATTTCACTTTTTTCCCGGTCGTGATTTTCTCCCCGCCGATGACCAAAGGATACTCTTTGCCCAACTCCGCCTTGACTTTGGCAAGGGCGGCTTTCATGGCTTCCTTGTTGGCCGGGTCTGCAAAATTGGTAAAAGGTTCGTTACGGAACGGAATCATTGAATTACCTCCAGTCGATGATTATTGTTGATTTCCATGCTATTTCTTAAACATGGATTTCACTACGAATCCCACATTGGCCGGGCGTTCCGCCAGACGTCGCATAAAATACCCGTACCAGTCATTTCCGTAAGGCACATAAACCCGCATGGTGTAGCCTTCTTTCGCAAGCTCCTGCTGCAGCTGCACCCGAATCCCATAAAGCATCTGGAACTCAAATTGGGAATTCGGGATGTGGTTCTCTTTGACAAAGCGTTTTACATGGTGAATGATATGCTCATCATGTGTGGCGATGGCCGCATAATTGCCATACAGAAGGTGTTTCTCGATGATCTTGATGAAGTTGCGGTCCACATCCTCTTTCTTGGGAAACGCCACTTCCGGCGGTTCCTTGTAGGCGCCTTTTACCAGACGGAGATTGGGCTTGAAGCGGTTCAGGTCGTCAATATCCGCTTCGCTTCTGTAGAGATAAGCCTGGATGACTGTTCCTACCGTTTCCCCGTACTCCCTGCGAAGTTCCTTGAAGATGTCGAGGGTAATCTCGTTGTGTGCGTAATCTTCCATGTCAATCCGTACAAAATTGCCGTACTGACTGGCCCGATCAAGAATTCTGCGCATGTTGCTCATGCACAAGTCCCTTGAGATATCCAGCCCCAACTGGGTCATTTTCAGTGACAGGTTGGACCGCACCCCCGACTGGTGGATCGAATCCAGCGTCTTGATGCAGAAATCCGCCGATTCAGTGGCTTCCTCTTCACTGAACACAAATTCCCCCAAATGATCGAGCGTAGCAACGATGCCTTGCTTATTCAACCCGCGAACGGCATCAATCGCCGTCTGAATTGTCTCTCCCGCCACAAACCGGCTGGCTCCAAAACGCAAACCGTACCTTTTGGCTGCCCGGTTGGCCGTGCGGTTCTTGGACAAAAAAAGCAGCGCATCCCGAAGAAGCTGTTCCAATGCCAAGCGCTCCTTTCCCAGATTTGAGATATTCTCACTTATTATTTCTATGCAATTATCATGCCAACAAAAATTCGGTGGAGTACACTCCCCAAACTTTGCAAACTACGATAAAATGTACAATAATGTTCAAGATGACCAACACTTTTGTCAAATATTGAACACATGTGTATAGAGGTGACTTTCATGAAAACTTCCAGAGCCGAATCGGTCCTGCAAACCCTGTTGGACACGGTTAACGAAGCGATTACCATCGTGGATGAAGACGGCACCGTCACCCATTGGAACCGGGCGGCGGAAGAACTCTATCGGATTCCCGCAGCGGAAATTATCGGCAAGAACATTGCCGACTTCGGTTGGAACTCCCTGATGATTGCGCAAATCCTCAAGGAAGGCCGCCCCATCCGGCAAGCCTATCACGAACCACGCCCGGGGACGCATGTTCTAGTCAACACATCTCCCGTTGTATCCGGCAGCACAATCACCGGCGCCATTTCCTCGGAACAGGACGTAACCAAACTGGTCCGCTTGGGCAACAAACTGTTCACAGCAGCTTCCCAACTGCAGTCGCTGGAAAAGGAAATCACCCGGTACGTCCCATCCGAAGACCCCTTTTTCCGGATCAAGGGGAACGGCCAGGCGATTACCCATGCGATCAGGGTGGCCCGCCGGGTATCGCCGACAGATGCGACCGTTCTGCTCACAGGAGAATCGGGTGTTGGCAAGGAACTGTTTGCCCATGCGATTCACAGCGCCAGTTCACGGGCAGGGAACAATTTTGTGGCCATCAACTGCGGCGCCATTCCCCCCGCTTTGTTTGAAAGTGAACTGTTCGGCTACCAGGGCGGATCCTTTACAGGGGCTGACCCCAAAGGACGGCCCGGAAAATTGGAGCTGGCGCACAAGGGAACCCTGTTCCTTGACGAGGTAGGCGAACTGCCTTTGGAGATGCAGGTCAAATTGCTTCGGGTGCTGCAGGAACGGCAGTTTTACCGGGTTGGCGGCGACAAGCCGGTCAAGGTGGACGTTCGCATCATAGCCGCCACCAACCGCAACCTGGAAGAACGAATTGCCGAAGGGGCTTTCCGTGAAGATCTGTATTACCGCCTGAACGTCGTCTCCGTGGAAATTCCCCCCTTACGGGAGCGAATCGAAGATATTCCGGAGCTTTTGCAATATATTACGAGTGAAATTGCTTTTCAGTACGGCAAGCCGGTACCCAGATTCGAACCGGAAGTCATTGTCGCACTCATGAATTATTCCTGGCCCGGCAACATCCGGCAACTGCGAAACATTCTGGAACGCCTGGTGATCTTGACCGACGACGAAGTAATCCGGCGAGAACATTTGCCGGCCTCCATCCAGGTTCCGAGATTGGACGCGGAGCCCCAGGTATCGGTTCACGCCCCTTCCGGTTTTAGGAAAGAAGGGCACAACGAACCCCAATCCGAATTGCAATTGATCCAAAACGCCCTGCGGACCACCTACGGCAACAAGGCGGCGGCCGCCAAGCTGCTCGGCATCTCAAGGGGAACCCTTTACAACAAAATGCGCAAATATGGACTTTAGGGGTTTGCCAGATATGCCTTGACGATACTGTCGTCCTGCCGGAGCTTTTCGGCAGTGTCTTGGATCGTGATTTGTCCCGTCTCGATCACGTACCCGGTATGGGCCAACTTGAGAGCCGCTTTCGCGTTTTGCTCCACCAGAAGGACGGTTGTTCCTTCCGAGTTGATTTTTTTGATGATCTTCATAATATCCTGAACCACAATGGGAGCCAGGCCCATTGAGGGTTCGTCAAGCATCAGCAGTTTCGGGCCGCTCATCAGTCCACGGCCTATGGCAAGCATTTGCTGTTCGCCGCCGGACAGGGTTCCCGCTTTTTGCTTGTGCCGTTCCTTCAAGCGGGGAAACAGTTCAAACACATGCTCCATCGTCCGTTTGACAAACTGTGTGTCTTTCCGTTTGGGGAAACTGCCCAACTCCAGATTCTCGGTCACCGTCATTGCTCCGAATACCCGGCGTCCTTCCGGCACGTGCACGATGCCTCTGTCAACAATTTGATGGGGGGACAGTTTGCCAATATCTTCCCCCTCAAAGCGGATGCTGCCGTTGCGGACTCGAACCAACTCGGAGATCGTCTTCAGGGTGGTGCTTTTGCCCGCACCATTGCTGCCGAGAAGCGTGACAATCTCCCCATTCCTGACTGACAGGCTGATTCCCCGCAATGCCTGAATCTTGCCATAATAGGCATCCACTTGGGTTAATTCAAGCTGATTGCTCATCGTCTTCCTCCTTCCCGAGATAAGCCTCGACCACGAGGGGGTTGTTAAGAACCTCGGCGGGAGTGCCTTCCGCAATTTTTTGCCCGTAATTGAGCACCAGAATATGTTCGGAAACCTGATTGACCAGACCCATGTCATGCTCAATCAGGACAATGGTCAGACGGAATTCCTGCCGGATGCGTCGGATCAGTTCAATCAATTCCAGCTTCTCGCCGTGGTTGAGTCCCGCTGCCGGTTCGTCCAGCAGCAGCAGTTTCGGTTGTGTGGCAAGTGCCCTCGCAATCTCCACGTGCCGTTGGATCCCGTAGGGAAGATTCTTTGCCAACCGGTGGGTGTATTGGGAGATCCCGACAAAGTCAATGCACTTCCCGGCAACCGAGCGAATCAGATTCTCTTCCTGCTTTTGTGCCCTGGTTCGGAACAGGGCGCCGAACACACCCTGCGAAGTCTTGCTGTGCATGCCGCTCATAACGTTTTCGAGCACCGACAGGTTGGGAAACAGCCGCAGGTTCTGAAATGTCCTGGCGATTCCCTTTTGCGTGATCAAGCTTGGCTTTCGGCCGACAAGGCTTTCCCCGTCAAACAGAATCTCGCCGCTTGTGGGTTTGTAAAAACCGGTAATCATGTTGAACAAGGAGGTCTTACCGGCACCGTTGGGACCTATCACGCTCATGATGATCCCTTCCGGAATCTCAAACGACAGGTCATTGACGGAGGTAATCCCCCCGAACTTTAACGTAAGGTGGTTAACTTGCAGAAGTGACATCCCTGCGTTCCCCCCATTTCTCATCAGCCTCGCCGTCCTTGCGTGCTGCCCAAAGGCCTTGCGGACGGAACAGCATCAACAGAACCAGCGCCGCTCCAAACAGCAGGAACCGCCAGTTCGCAAACTCCCGCATCGCCTCCGGAAGGACAATTACAATTACGGCACCCAGCACCACGCCCGGCAGCCGCCCGAGTCCCCCCAGGACGATCGCCAGCAGAATCATGACCGACTGCATGAAGTTAAAGCTCTCGGGAGCAATTGCCGACATCTTGACGGCAAACAATGAACCTGCGAAACCGCCGAACACCGCGCCCAATGCGTAGGCCAGCAATTTCATGCGAACCCGGTGAATCCCCATTGCTTCCGCCGCATCCTCATCCTCCCGAATGTACTGCCACGCCCTGCCGATTCTTGAGTGGCCCAGCCGGTAAACCGCAAACAGGGTAACAATGGCAAGAAGCAGCATTGCATAATAAAAATCGGTGATTTGGGTCAGCTTGTAACCAAAGACCTCCGGCCGCGGAATCCCGAAGATGCCCGAGGCCGACCCGGTAATCTCCAGATTTTTCGCGGAGATGCGGATAATCTCGCCAAAACCGAGCGTTACGATTGCCAGATAGTCGCTGCGCAAACGGAGTGTCGGCGCCCCGATGATCACTCCCGCAATTCCGGCAAACACGCCTGCAAGCAGGAAGGTGATCCAGAACGGGACCTGGTATTCGGTCATCAGAATGCCTGTAGTATAGGCTCCGACCGCAAAAAACGCGGCGTATCCAAGGTCAAGCAAACCGGCATAGCCGACCACGACGTTCAACCCAAGCGCCAATACGATGTAGAACAGGGCCATGGTCGCGACATCCATCCAATAATTGTTGCTGACAAGCGGCAGCAGGAACAGCACCAGTGCCAATCCCGCCAACGCATAAACGTTTCGCCCCAAATTCCGGTTCTTCATCCTACATCCTCTCCGTCACTTTTTCTCCGAGCAGACCCGTCGGTTTCAAAGTCAGAATCAGTATCAAAATGGCGAAAGCAAATACATCCTTCCATTCGCCGCCGATATAGATCGTCCCGAAGGTCTCCAGCAGCCCGAGCACCAGCCCTCCGAGCATCGCCCCGGGGATACTGCCGATTCCGCCGATAACGGCTGCCGTAAACGCCTTCAGCCCGACGATAAATCCCATCATGAAATTGATTTGACCGTAATAAAGGCCCGCCATCATACCGGCTGCCGCCGCCAGGGCCGAACCGATAAAGAAGGTTATGCCAATGATCCGGTGCACCGGAATCCCCATCAGTGAAGTGGCCGTCTGGTCGATGGCGATTGACCTCATCGCTTTGCCGTATAAAGTCCGGTGGACAAACCATTGCAGGGCAACCATCAGAAGAACCGACAAAAGGATAAGTCCGATTTGCGAATAAGTGACGGTAGCACCTGCAATCTGGAAGCCTGTGATCGGCAGTTGACTTGGGAATACCTTGAAACTGGGTCCGTAGGTCAACATTACACCGTTTTCAAGAACCAGCGAAACCCCGACCGCAGTAATCAAAATCGTCAGACGGGAGGAGTTCAACAGCGGACGGTAGGCCACCCGCTCGATCCCGATACCGAACAGTCCGGCCACGATCATGGCTGCAAGAAAGGCCATCGCGATCCCGAGCACTCCCGCATCTCCGGAAAGCAGCGACAAGGCCGAAAAGCCGGCAAACGCCCCGATCATGTACAGGTCGCCGTGGGCAAAGTTAAGCAGTTTGATGATTCCATAGACCATGGAGTACCCAAGGGCAATGAGACTGTAAAAAGACCCCACCACAAGCGCGTTGGTCAACTGTTGAATAAAGATGTCCATGGTGCCACTCCTTTCCAATTGATCCCATCAGCCAGTGAATCCCGGGTGAGACCCGGGATTCACATCTTGGGCTGAAGTGCTTTATTTCGAGAACTTGCCGTCCTTGACCTGAATCACGATGAAATTGGACTTCTCCAAAGTTCCGTCTTCTTTGAAAGAAACGTTGCCTCCGAATGTTTTGAATGCTTTTGTCTCTTTCAAAGCTTTCACGATTGCCGCTTTGTCGGTGGAACCGGCACGGGAGATGGCATCAGCCAGCAGGCGCATTCCGTCGTAGGAAAGGGCGGAGTAGGGACCGGGAGCCTGGCTGAATTTCTTCGTATAGGATTCGTTGAAGGATTTTGCTTCGGGCAGAAACTCCGGTGTCGGGCTGGTGGTCACGAATGTGCCTTCCGCAGCCTGTTTGCCCGCGATGTCGATCAGGGTCTTGTCGTTGGCACCGTCGCCCACGCCGATGACACCAGGAACGCCCAACTGCTTAAACTGCTTGATCAACAGTCCGCCAGCCGCATAATATGCCGTCCAGTAAGTTGCATCGGGTTTCGCGTTCTTCAGCTTGGTCAGAAGGGATGTGAAGTCTTTCTCTTCCGGATTCACCGCTTCAAATGCAACAACTTGTCCGCCTTTCTTTTCCACGGCCTTCTTAGTGATCTCCGCCAGATCTTTGGCGAAAGCGGAGTTGTCGTGAACGATGGCGATCCGTTTGCCGCCAAGTTTGGCGACCATGTGGTCAGCCGCAACTTCCCCCTGGTGTACGGTCGTACCGTTGACCAGGAAGATTTCCTTGTACCCTTGTGCCGGAATTTTTGCCGAGTTGGCGGCGGTCACAACCATCGGAATTCCTGCATTGTGGTACACACCGGAAGCCGGCAGTGTAGCCCCGGAGCAGTAGCCGCCAACGACCGCCACAACACCTTGCGATACGAGCTTGTTGGCAGCGGCCGTTGCCGTTTGCGGATCACAAGCGTCATCGGCAAATACAAGTTTGATCTTTTTTCCGTTGATACCGCCTTTGTCATTGATTTCGTCCGCTGCCAGCTGGATTGCGTTGTTGATGTCCTGGCCCATTTTGGCTTCGGAGCCGGTTGTCGGCGACTGAACGCCGATCAGGATTTCGGAGGCAGTTGATCCTCCCTGACTGCTGCCGCCACCGGATGTGCCGGCAGATCCGCATGCGGTTACGGCCAGCAAAGAAAAGACCGACAGTCCCAAACCAATTTTCTTCAAGACTTTCATTCTCTTTGTAACCCCCTTGGTCTGATTGAGTTCTAACTACCGATTGTTTGCATTTGACGCAATCGCTGCAAGTGTTTAAAATTTGACGCATTCATAAGCAATGTGTCTAAAATTTGAACACTTACGACACAATTTTACAACAGGAACTCTATTCCGACAACTAGCAATTTGCTAATTTATATAAATAGTTGCAATATAATATAGAATAGCTATAGCCAGATGAAGGATGATGTCCCCTATGCTGCACAAAGTAAAGGCGTTTCTTGACGTTCTGCTCGACTCTGTGAATGATGCAGTGACCGGCGTGGATCCCGACGGCACTGTTCTTTACTGGAACCAGGTGGCGGAACGAATTTACGGAATACCGAAAGAACAGATTGTGGGGAAAAAGATCGGGGAGTTTTTCCAGAAAGGATCGGTCATGCTGTTTCAGGTAATGGAGACCGGCTGTCCGGTCCACCAGCTCTACCACAAGCCGCGGCCTGACAAGCATGTGTTCATCAATGCCGTTCCGATCTACGATCAAGATGGGGAATTGATCGGTGCGTTCGCCATTGAGCAGGATATTACCCACACAGTCAAATTGAGCGAGGAACTGTACAGCAAACCTGAACTGCCCAACCCGTCCGATTCGGCACAATTGCTTGTCAACCGCAACAGCTCCATGCAGCAAATCATACAGACCCTGCGAGCCAACCCGGATCGCCATCTGTTAATCGGCGAACCGGGTGTCGGGAAGGACACACTTGCCTTGACGGCTCACCGGAGCGTGGCGAATTCAGGACCGTTCGTTACGGTGCCCTGCGACACAATTCCCGGAGGTTTGTTGGATTCCGAATTGTTCGGCTTTGAAAAAGAGGCTTTCGGCGGTGAGGAAGGTCGTTCCGGCAAGTTGGAAATGGCAACCGGCGGAACCCTTTACCTTAAGAACATCCATGTGCTTTCCCTGCCAACCCAAGCAAAGCTGGCACAAACCCTGAGCGAAAAAAACTTTCTCCGGGTCGGCGGAACAACTCCGATCCCTCTGGAAAGCCGCGTGATCGTGTCTGCTTCACCTGATATTGAGACACTGGTCCAAAACGGCCTGTTTCTGAAAGAATTGTATTATGCTTTCCAACCTGTGCACGTTCCTTCGCTCAATGAAAGAAAGGAAGATCTGCCGGAATTATGTCATCATTTTCTGAGCGAGGCGGCGCAACTGACGGGAAAAACGGTTCCCCGCCTGAGTTCGGAAGTAATGGCGGCCCTCACCACTTATCACTGGCCGGGAAATCTTCCGCAACTCCGAACAGTTATGGAGCACCTGGCCAACATCTCAGGAGGCAGGGAGATCACACTTGAAGATTTGCCGCCGTCCATTCGTCCGACCACTTTGTCGGATCTGGCGGCAGACTCGCTTCCTTTGGCCGCTTTGTCCGAAGAGATGGAACGGTCGAAAATTGAGGACGCTTTGCGGAAAACCGGAGGAAACAAAGCAGGTGCTGCCCGCCTGCTGGGAATTTCCCGGGGTTCCCTGTACTACAAGATGAAACAATACCGATTGTAAAGATGAGGGTAAGCCAAATGAATACGAAACCGCTTGTTCCACCCTATGCCGCACTTGTGATCGGAATTGCCGCCGTTTCCTCATCCGCAATTTTTGTCAAGTTGTGCGCTTCTTCCCCCGGCCTGATCGCAGCCTACCGGTTGCTGTTCACCGTCCTGCTGATGGTGCCGTTTATGATTGCGGCCAGATCGGCTGTCAGGAAATCACTGAAAACTTTCACCAAACTCGATCACTGGCTTTGTCTGGTGTCAGGAGTCTTTCTGGCATTCCATTTCATTACCTGGTTTGAGTCCTTGCGGTACACATCGGTTGCAAGTTCGGTAGTCCTTGTGTCCCTCCAGCCTCTGTTTACTTTTGCAGGTTCCATCTGGATCTTTAAGGAGCGCTTGTCGCAGAAATCCTGGTTTGGCGGAAGCCTTGCGATCTTTGGTTCCGTGGTGATCGGGTGGGGAGATTTCTCGTTGGGAGCAAACGCTTTGTACGGGGATCTGCTGGCCCTTTTTTCCGCGTTCCTGGTGTCCGTATACTGGTTGATCGGGCAACATGTGCGAACACATGCGGATTCCGGAACCTACACGTTCCTCGTATACGGTTTCAGCACCTTCACCCTGTTTGTCTATGTATTGGTCAGGGGTGAACCATTGCTTTCGCCGCCGCCGATGGATTGGGCATGGTTTTTGTCGTTGGCCGTGTTCCCCACCCTCCTGGGCCATTCGGTCTTCAATTGGGTGATTCGTTGGATTCCCGCCTCCGTCGTGTCGGTCAGCATCCTGGGAGAGGCGATCGGTGCCGCCATTCTTGCTTATTTCATCCTTGGAGAAACCGTCACCTTGCAGCAAACTGTCGGCGGCATTCTGCTGCTGGCCGGCATCTTCCTGTTTAACAGATATCACCAAGGATAATTTTCCCTCCCCCGATCATACTATCACTGTAAAAGTTCAGGTCTCGGACAATGACGCGGGAGGTCTACTCAAAAAATGGCCAATTCACACCAGTTTATAGCAGCTACCTTTACTTCGTATGAACAGGCTCGGGCGGCGGTGCAAAGTCTTCGCAATGCAGGTTACAACCGGTTTACAGCCACCTACATCGAAGGTCCCTCCGGACAGGCTGCCGCTGCTGATGATGGCTTGTTCAATTCCCCGGATGATATGGCTTCCACTCAGATGGCGGCTATGACTGCCAGCGGGATCCAACCGCCCTCCGGTTTGCCTGAACGGCTTGCCATGATGGGAGTTCCCGAAGAATACCGTGATTCTTATCTGGCTTCGATTCTTGGAGGACAGGTGTTGGCCGTAATCCGCAGCCGGGACAGCGTTCCCGCCATGATGAGCCAACTGTCGGGGTTTGCCACGTCGATCCGAACTTTTTGAAACACATATTGACGCATTTGGGTTCCGTCGGTACTATATAGAAAATGAATCACCGGATGAAAGCGGCGGGTGATACCGCCGCCGGACGAACCTCTGGAGAGACCCGGGAACGGGCGCCGAAGGGGCAAGCGCACAGCGCGAAACTCTCAGGCAAAAGGACAGGGGAGCCACGGACCGCCGCAATTGGCGGATTCTTGCTTATTCGTGTCTTCTTTGAGCCGTTCGCCTGAGAATGGCTCTTTATATTTTGTCAACAGGGAGAGAGAAACATGGAACAACGGGCTCTGATTACGGTAGTTGGCATCGACAGGATCGGCATTATCTCCCGGGTAACCGGCACTTTGGCAGAGAACCGGGTCAATATTGAAGATATCCGGCAGACCATCGTGGGCGAGTTTTTCACCATGATGCTGGTGGCTGACCTGAAGCAGTCCCTCTGCAGCCTTCAGGAATTGCAGAACCGCCTGGATGAAGTGGGCAGTGAAATTGGCGTTAAGATTACCGTGCAAAGCGAAGAACTGTTTCGCTCCATGCACCGGATTTAGGGGGAACTGTCATGAGCTACACGGTTCAGGAAGTGCTGGAAACCATCCGGATGGTGGAAACGGAACACCTGGATATTCGAACTGTTACCATGGGGATTCATCTGGATGACTGCAGAGCGGACACTTTGTCAGCAACGAAAGCCCGGATCCGGGACAAGATTCTGCGTTATGCAGACCGTTTGGTTCCAACTGTGAAGAATATCGAGCGGGAAATCGGCATTCCTGTTGTAAACAAGCGAATTTCCGTAACTCCCATTGCTCACGCAATACCCGGTCTGGATGAGGAAGGCTATATCGAAATCGCAGTGCAATTGGATTCCATCGCGTCTGAGTTGGGAGTTGATTTTCTCGGAGGGTTTTCCGCTCTGGTTCATAAAGGAATGACACCTTCCGCCCGGATGCTGATCGCTGCGATTCCGTCCGCATTATCAGTGACAACCCGGGTATGCTCCTCAGTTTCCGTCGCCTCCACCAAAGCCGGGATCAATATGGATGCGGTTTACCTCATGGGACGCACAATCAAACAAGCTGCGGAACAAACGGCAGACCGGAGTGGACTTGGTGCCGCCAAGCTGGTGGTATTCTGCAACCCCGTCGAGGACAATCCCTTCATGGCAGGTGCTTTCCACGGATTTGGCGAACCGGATGCGGTAATCAATGTCGGGGTCAGCGGCCCTGGGGTCGTGTTGTCCGCCCTGAAAAATCTGGGGGAAGATGTGGATTTCGGAACGATTGCCGAAACGATCAAGCGCACCGCGTTCAAGATTACACGCGTGGGCGAACTGGTCGGACGCAAAGCCGCCTCCGAACTGGGAGTGGCTTTCGGAATTATTGATCTCTCCCTGGCGCCTACCAATGCGATGGGCGACAGTGTGGCACAGATTCTGGAAGCCATGGGACTGGAACGGTGCGGAACACATGGAACGACAGCGGCGCTTGCCCTGTTAAATGATGCTGTGAAAAAAGGGGGTGCCATGGCCACTTCCTACCCTGGCGGTTTATCAGGCGCTTTTATCCCCGTATCGGAAGACAATGGGATGATTGCCGCGGTGGAAGCGGGGGCGTTGAGTCTGTCAAAGCTGGAAGCAATGACTTGCGTCTGCTCGGTGGGTCTGGATATGATCGCCGTCCCGGGAGACACCACGGCAGAGACACTGGCGGGCCTGATTGCCGATGAGATGGCGATCGGCATGATCAATAAGAAGACGACTGCGGTTCGCGTCATCCCCGTGCCGGGCGCTAAGCCCGGAGAGATGGCGGAGTTTGGCGGTCTGCTGGGACGGGCTCCAGTGATGGAAATGGTTCCTTTTTCCTCATCCGGGTTTGCCAAACGGGGCGGAAGGATCCCCGCACCGATCCAGTCGCTGACCAACTAAACAGGGAAAACTGAAGGCTGTCATATCTGCTGAGGAAATAAGGCTGATTGTCAGCCTTATTTTTGATTTTTTGATTGTCACTTCAAGAATAGAACTGATTTTCAGCCTTATTCGGGCGAGTTTCGAGGTGTACAAGCAAGAACTAGCATATAGGACTGAAAAACAGTCCTATTTCTGGGAGTACCTTTGAATCGACAAAAATAAGACTGAAATGCAGTCCTATTTTTTCTTACCTTTGCAGGTGGCAGCTTTCCTGTCCGTCAACTCCAATCTGCCAGAAATTGGGGGTGTAAATCAGGTGCGAAACTTAAGGCACTTATTTCACGTAGGTTTTTTCAGTTTCAACACCTTGTCCGGGTCTGCCACCAAGCGCCCATAATACTTACTTGATCTGAAATTGTGGATCTCCCGACAAGCTTTTGCCATCTTTTCCAGGATGTCTTTTTGTGGCAGCTCTTCCGGGCTCCAATAGTATATGTTCGTTTCATAAGTCTCGCCGCTGTCATCTTCACGCCGGTAATGGATTCGATCAGCCCTGACAAAGCCGTTTCTTTCATAGAACTTTACCCTTTTCTGCGTATCCTTGTCTTCTTGATCCACCGGCTCCACTTCCAGGATGATCGGCTTTCCTTTCTGTTTGAACCGGTTGATGACCTGGGTGCCGACCCCTTTTCCCCGTGTCCGGGGGTCTACAAGCAAATAATCGATAAATATAAATGAGGGAAATTCCGCATACATCACCACATAGTCTTCCGTTTCCTCTTTATGATACACGTCTTTGTCTTCAATCAGTTCCTGCAATTGTCCGGGGTCTTTCATTTCATGTTCGGGAAAATATTCATTTAGCCTCTTATACCACTCCATGACAAGAACCTCCCACAATCCCAAAATCTTAAATCCCCTAATGGAATTAGGGTGTGCCACAGGCAATAAAAAAAACCGCCCGTTTGGCAAGCCTTGAGCCAAGACAGGCGGAAATCCGCACTTCCCTATTTTCCCTGGAAATTTGGCTGTCGCTTTTCAACGAAAGCGCAAACCCCTTCTTTGTGATCATCGGTGGTCCTTATCATCGCCTGCGTGATCCGCTCCATTTCAAGGATATCCGACAGGTCAGACACGAGGGATTGATTGGCAATCCTCTTGATCTGGCCAATGGCGCGGCTGGGGCCTTCCGCCAGCTTCGCAGCATATCTGCCTGCTTCCTCAAACAGCTGATCTGCCGGATACAGCCGGTTGACCATGCCCCACTGGTGAGCGGTAACCGCATCGATCGGCTCCGCCAGGAACAACGCTTCTTTCGCCCGGTACAGCCCAATTGTTCTTGGCAGGAAAAACAGTCCTCCACCGTCCGAAATCAGTCCGACCTTGGCAAAGCTCATGATAAACTTGCTGTCTTCCGCAGCCAGAACCATGTCACAAGCCAATGCAAGACAAACCCCCGCACCGGCCGCATATCCATGAACCGCCGCCACAATCGGCACGTCCAGTTCACTCATCGCCAGAATCAATTGGTTTAATCGGCCGATGTGCTCGTAAGTCATGACAGGAGTGCCTTCCCCCATCTGCTTGACGTCGCCGCCCGCACTGAAGGATCGTCCTGCTCCCGACAGCAGCACCGCACGGATTTCAGAGTCATTCTTCGCTGTCTCCATGGCTTCCGTCAGCCCTTCAATCATATCCCGGCTGAAAGCGTTTAAAGCATCCGGGCGATTAAGAGTCACATGCAGAACTTTCCCTTCTTGTTTGACAAGCAAATCTTGTTGATTCATCTTTGATCCCCTCCCTTGAAACCTGTGATATGCCCCCCCTATACCAATCTATTTTATAACAATTTTAAAAAATGTCAGTATTTTATGCCGATTTTCTTTCCAGTAATTGGCTCCCCGTCAAAATAGGACAGAAAATCGGGGCATATTTGCTTTAGGATGAACAGCGCACCAAAAAAACTTGCCATTACTTATGATACGGTTCTCCTTAACCCCTCAACAGCGCATTGTAATTTTTTCCGTTTAATCCTGTGTGGTAAATAACTCCCGAAGATAATCCCGACGTGCATGAAGTATACGATGGATTATTACGTTCTTATCCAACAGCCTGTAGAAAACCAGATAGGGGTGCACAACAATAAAGCGATACCCACGCTCAACAAGAGTGTATTCCTCATCTGACAAAACCGATCCCAAATTAGGAAACTCTGCAAACTTACCGATTTGATCATTTAGCTTCTCCAGCATAATTTCTGCAGCGTAAACATTATCCTGCGATATAAACGAGAAAATCTCATCCATATCGTCAACTGCTGCAGGAGTATATTTAATCTTATTCCTTTGCGGCATTGATCTTTCTCCGCATCGTTGCTATAACTTGGTCATGTTCAATCAATTGTGCACCTTCGGCAACCTGCTTTTCTGCAACCAATAGCTTGGATTGCAATTTGATACGGGCCTCCATGCGTCGATATGCTTCATGGCTCATGACAACCAGGTCGGCTTCCCCATTACGTGTCAGCACGACCGGCTCATCAAGCTCGTGGCAGTATTTTGAAAAACCATTATAATCATTTCGGATTGTTGTCGACGGCTTAATATTCACTCCTTGCAACCCCTTTCGCATATCATTATTCTAACTGAATTCTATCATTTTTATGCCATTTATGCTATCCGCAAACCAACACTTGGACTAAATTCTTTAACCTGCACTTGAAATTCTTTCAGCGAAACTTGCTTCTCCTCTTCTTTCATAGGATCTACTATTAACATTCCCTATGCTTGTCGATCCTTCTTATGGCCCCGGCTCTGAAAAGCCAGGGCTCGATTCATGTTTGGCTCTGCGCGGAACAGATCCGTGCAAGAAAACTTCGCCGTTATTTCTGCTCCGGTGTTTGGACTCTCGTACCTCTCCCATAACACAGGGGCCCCTTGTCCCAGAAATTTTTCTCCGAACATCCCATGCATGGCATACCGGCACCAACTGGGGAGCACCCGACCCCGTTCCACCCCAAGCTTTCACAGGCATTGAAAGTCGATGGACCCTTGCAGCCAAGTTTCAAGAGACAGTACCCCTTTTTCGCCGCCTCATCATCATACGATTCCACAAATAATTTCTGATCAAAGAAAGGTTTTCGCTGACACAACTGATGGACTGTGCATTCATAGAACATCTTGGGCCGGCTCTTCTTGTCAAGCTCAGGCAGGGCATCGTATACGAGCAAATGCAACAGGGTTCCCACCATGACTTCCGCGATGGGGGGCAACCGGGCACAAGCACAACCGGCGCATCCGGGATCAATTCCGGGAGGGAGACCGCGCCTGTCGGGTTCGGATTGGCAACAGGGATTCCTCCCCATGCGGAACAGCTCCCGTATGCGAAAACCGCTTTGGCTCCCTTGGCCACTTCCATAATATCCTCTCTTACAGATCGTCCGGCAACCGTCAAGCATTCGTCCCGCAACGGGATTGCCCCTTCCACAACCAGTACGTACTCCCTTTTATACTTTTCAATCGCCAATTCTTTGGCATGTTCCAATTGTCCCCCCGACGAGGCGGAAAGAAACTCGCTATATTCCAACGAAATCCAATCCATAAGAATGTCGGCTGCACTTGGTCGTGTGGATTTAAGGAAAGATTCGCTGCATCCGGTGCAATCCAGGGCATTGATCCAGATGACCGGAGTCCGTTTCTTCTTTACGGCCTCTCGCAACCGTTCCTTATCAAACCCGTACAGTCGGGACCATGCCTCAATGTTGAGTTCCAATTCATGTCCGCTGCGGTCCAAAGCATAAGCCTCAAAGGTCGGTTTCATTGTTGGGATCCTCCACTATTCGTTATTCACCTTCCTTTAAAATTATATTATATTTTAAATTTATAATTGGTAATTTTTTGTACCCTTACTTACTTTGACAGTTCATCGAACATCGAGTGTCGTTTCTTGTAGGAGAGTGGCCAAATGCAGTTGGCTGACATTGCCTAAAACGAAACCCTTCCCTGGCGAATACCGCATTCGGCGCAAGTAAATCTTGACATGATATAATTTAACTGTGGGCAGTTAAGGGGGAGACAGCTTTGATTGTTGAGATCTGTGAGACAAATGAAACTCGGGAACTTATCGGTGAAATACGTACTGCATTTCCAGATGCGGAAATTGTGGTCTACTCGTGTTTGGAACGCTGCAACGCATGTTATCTTACCCTGTTCGTGCTGATTGACGGAACTCTGGTTGAAGCCTATTCCCCGCAACAACTGTTGGAGAAGATCAAGCAGTTCCAATGATAGAATAAATAAAATGACAAAGGAAGTGGTGACATGGATGTATTGTCAGCGATCGAGAAAAGAAGGGAGATTACAAGTTTTAAGCCGGATTCGATTCCCCCGGAACTGCTTGACAAATTGATACGCTCCGCCTATCTGGCTCCGAGCGGCAACAATCTGCCGTCCCGCGAGTTCATCCTGGTTACCGACCGTGACAAATTGCAAAGTTTAGCAGCCACTACACCCTATATGAAGTGGCTGGAACAAAGCGCGGCCGCAGTGGTGATTGTCAGTGACCAACAACTCAGCAAGTATTGGCTGCAGGATGCCTCGATCGCCGGCGGATTCCTCTGGTTAACGGCGGTGTCCCTCGGACTTGGTGCCGCATGGGGCGCGGTCTATCACTCGGAAGATCCGGAAGAATCGGCAAAAAGAGAACGATACGCCCGTGAACAACTGGGGATTCCGGAGCACCTGCGGGTGGTTGCGATTCTTGGTCTTGGATGGCCTGCGGCCGAGCCAAGCCCGAAAGAGATGTATCCGGTGGAGAGGGTTGTACACACAGAAACATATCCGGCTCCAAGCAGCAAGGAAAGCCGAGATTAACGGTTCACAAACCGTATTTCCGGCTAAGTCACCTTGCAAGATGAAATAACGGCACCCAGTACTGTTAAATAACCTCAGTGAAAAATTAACGGCACCACGTGCCGCTAAATAACCTCAAGTGAAGAGTTAACGGCACCCAGTGCCGCTAAGCGGGCCGGAACGGCCGGAGATGAACAAATAACGGCACCCGGTGCCGCTAAAAATATAGGCCCGGTCACGGACCGGGCCTTGTTGTTTCGGTTAGACAGGTTATGCAGATACAGCCAAAAACTCATCCAACTTTGCCTGAAAAGCAGGGACGCCCACACGCTTCACGAATGCGTGGAACGATTCTCCCTCCGTCCGGTTCTCCTTATAGAAGTTCACAAGATGGGCAACCATAGGTTTCGGGAACGGGGTCAATCGCTTAAGTACCGGTTCCTGCAGCAGATCTTCCAGTTTCTCATCCGGGATGTTCGGCAGGATCGCCGTTTCACAATGTCTAGGGAATTTTGCGGTCAGGCTTGTCATATGTTTTGGGGAGGAGGGATGCTTGCATGGGTTTCCTGTCAACGGTCATAATCGACTTTTGTGTCGCCCTGGGAATGGTACTTGGCGGTTCGATGATCGGAGCCGTTGGCGCCCTGATCACCCACCACCCGCCGATGGACACCATGCTGAAATTGGCCGACCAGTTGAAAATATGGGCACTATTGGCCGCACTCGGAGGCTCAATGGACACGTTAAAGATCATTGGTGACGGGGTCTGGGAATTTAAATTCAATCCGGTGCTCAAGCAGTTCGCCTACCTGGTAGCCTGTTTCCTGGGATGCCAGACAGGATTTTACCTTGTGAAATGGATCGTGTTGGGAAGGGAATCGTAATGCAGAGACTGGGGGCGTTTATGGTCGGGGTGCTCGTTGGGGCAGCCGCTCTTCTGGCAGTGAAAGGTCACGATCTGGACCTTCTCTATTTGCAGATTCGCAAGCTGCGGACAGAAAATGCACAGCTGCAGGAGGAAATCACATCTTTAAAAAAAGATTTTCTGGACAAGCAAAAGCAAAGTATCCGCAAAGTGCGCAGGATTGAAGTGGATGTGAAAGCTCCGGACGAGTTTACCAAGCTTGCAATTGCGAGGCATTTAAAATCTCGCATGCATCCCCTCATCAACAAAGAACTGGGGTATCTCGAGTCGGATCCCCAGCTGGTAACACAATTGATTGAAGGACGAACCTATACCTATGAAAATCAGGTTTATCAATTGAAGGTGGAAGCCGTTTTCATCGGGGAAACTTTACGCATCTGGGTGTTTGCAGGCAAACAGACAACGGGAACCTGATTACCTTAGTCATCCCATTGTCTATCATGGTCCGGCGGTTCTTCCACCGGCACCGGCTCTGTCTGGATCTTATCGTCAGTTTCCGATTCGTGCAGGGTGATGCCGATTTTCAATGAGCTTCCCCGCAAGGACCCAATTTGCAAAGACCCGATGTTGTATGTCACATTCACGGATGCATCGCCTCCAGATAGCACAGGCGTTCATCCAACAACCGGTGTTGCTCTTCCAGCGTCTGCAGGCGTTGCCCATATTCTTGAATCTGGTCTTTCACCTCCTGCAGATTTTGTTCCAACTCCAGCATGCGTTCCCTAGCCGTTTTCCTGCCGGCCGAACCTTGTCCACCGCTTCCCTGTATCCTTTTGTCCATTTCGTTCCCCATATGAACCCCCAGATCCAAGATTCCATTTTGAATGCTTTCCACTGTCAAATTTTCAATATGGTATTCAATTGTACCGACTCTTGATTCCTCGCGAAGTTTCTGGATTTCCTGTTCGATGGCCTCCAGACGAAGCTTCAGTAAAGAGATTTCTTGATACCATGCCTGATAGATAGCCGTCACCCCCGGCTATTCAAATTCAATCGGGACGGGGTTGCCGCTTGGCTCGCTTTTTTGAGTCGTATCTTTGATCATATGGACTTCCAGCAAACCGTGACGGTAAGAGGCTCTCGCCTTTCTGGCAATTACGCGTACCGGCAAAGCAATCTCCCGCTCAAACGAATCTCTTCTTTCGGACAGGAGGAATTTTTCCTTTGAAACACCCGAATATCTGCGGGATTGGTTGCCTCTGACCACCAGCCGGTTCGGCTCGACAAACAGTTTCACATCACCGCTTTTCTCAAGTCCCGGTATTTCCAATACGGCAATCAGCTCATTCCGCGTTTGATACAAATCCGTCCGTGGATAGGCTCCACCGTCTGACCAGTTGAACATACTTTGGAGGGGATTTCCTGGCAGTGCATTCGAATCCATCCCCGGTATCCCGGTTAACCCGGTCATTCCAGACAGGTTTCGCAGGTTTTGAAGATTTTGCAAGTTTTGCAGGTCTGCATTCGATCCCATCAGGTTCCGGATGAAATCGTCCCCGAATATTTTCTGCAGTTGCTCCCCCATCTGTCCTAACTGGCGAAGGGCATCCATCGGATTGTTGTTCATCCCGCCCCACCTCCTGTTACTACGTTATGCCTGCCAAAGCCCATTGGTGAAAAGAAAAACCCCTATGTGGAGGCGACCTCAACACGCAATGGGTGTATGCATATACAAATAACAAGAAGGAAGGTGATGACTATTCTTTTCCTTGCAAGACAAGTAAACGCATGGAACTTGCGAATCATCGGAACTTTGCCTCCTGTTCCGTCGTTTATTAAGGAAAGAGACCCGGGTACTTTCCGTTATCTTCAGGGAAGAAAGCGGGTGTTTTCAGATTTTGCGGCTGCCGCCCAAAAGATCGAATTCGCCTTTCTTCGGTCGGGTCCTCTGCTGTATTTTCAGTTAGATGTTGATTTGCGCACAATCTTTGCTCGCACTTTGCACGAAGTCAGGGAACTTAAGGAATTCATTCCCGAACTGATCAGGCGTTTTCCAGGTTTGGAGGTCTATTACAGTCCACTTGCCGGCGTGTTGGAGGAGATCGAACAGGAGATGCTTGTCTTGGCTCCCTGTCTGATCGATGGATATATACCTGTCCCGACCCGGTAAAAGAAAAAGGAGCCTTCCATGTCAATCTTCAACCATCCTTTTTATACATTGCTACCAGCTCCCCCCCTGGGAATTTTGGATCCCTGTCATGCAAAGTGGGTCCAAACCAATCGCCTTGCACTGGAACGCGCCCGAATTTGCGGTTGTTATGGCTGCAACTCGCCTGAATGCCTTGCAGCTCAGGAAAGGTATTTTGAGGCAGCGCGGCAATATGCTTTCTGTTTGGATGATGTGTGGGGCTTGAATGAGTTCTGAATACAGAAAGAACCCTCTCCTCATGTTCCCCGAGAGGGTTCTTCCATAATGGATGCTTCCGGAACCTCCACTCCCACTTCCTGCATTTCACCCGGCCCCAATCCGGGAACAGGGACTAGGGACCATGGGAGTCAGTCCGGGCAGGGGAGAAACTGCGGACGGTGGAACCGGCGCAACCGGTGCTTCTTTAACCTCGGGTGCCTTTGGAACTTCTGTGACTTGGTAGGATTCCGCGTAAGACTGGATCATTCCACTGCTTCCGATCTGAACAATGGAAGCACCGCCAATGGTGTTGATGGACAGACTGCCGATATGGATATGTTGCGTGATTCTCATAAAAAGTCCGCTCCAATGGTTTACAGACCCGCCACGTTTGTGTCTGCAATGTCCTGGTCGTTCACATTGGTCGAACTGACCACATTGTACGTGGAAGGGAAATCGCCCGTATTAAACGATCCCGAACCGGCATAGGTTTTGGCTGCCGACTTCGGGGCGATCACGATTGCATCGCCGATATGCACAACACCGCTGCTGCCCACGCTGATAACTTTCAGGGCGCCCAGGATTGCCGGCATGATGATCCCTCCTTGGGCACATGGTTTCGTTATTACTGTACGTTGGCACACCCGGATTGGTACCCATTTTTCGCCGCCTCCATATGATAAAAGGAAAAAAGAAAGGCAGGTGCCCAAAATGCCGGCAGTAATCGGAGGCATTGAGATCAAGAATCTTGCAGTCGCGGGTCAGTTTCACGTGGGAGATTTGCTTTCCGTCGCCCCCAAGGATTCAACCCTCACATACGGCGGTTCCGGTCTGGCTCTGACAGGCGACTTTGCACGCAGTTTTAACCTTCTAAGCAGTACCAATACAATTGACCCGGATTTGCTGGATGCAAGCACGGACACGGTACTTTAAAGCATGGGCCGCTTCAGAGACCGTCCGAAAAACACCCGGGTTCAAGCAATGAAAGTTACGGCTGTCCAGAATACCGGTATTCTGCAAGTGGGAGACGCACAACATATCAATCCGTTCTTTCGAGAATTTTCCGTAGGAGGATCCAGGGGTGCCGCCAGCTTTGTAACGCTTGCCCGTCATCTGCATTCCAACACAAGACTCAATTACAACAATCAGCTTGACGATCAGTTTGCGGACTTTAACATGAACGAAGATGACGCATTCTACCGGCAATTGATAGGGGAGATTGAAGATGCCGCCTCAGATTAACATGCAAGTTCAAAACGGGGACATCCAAGTCGGATACATCAAGATTAACGCCGTTTCCAACTCTGCTGTTGTGATTCTTGGAGATGCGGAGACCATAACGCCGACCAACATTTCCAGTTCAAGGGGGGTTCTGGGTCCCTTGCTGGCTCCTATTACGACGCCGCCTGGTTCCGGTTCCGTAACGCCAGCAGTGTAACAGCCACTCACACAGGGCATAATAAGTAGAGCCGGTTTCAAACCACCGGCTCTTTCTACTGTCATCCTTATTTTTTAGCAGCCTGCAGCAACCCAGCTGCTCCGCCATCATAGGGAACCAGCAGGATGAAGAGTACAAACATTAGGTATCTATAAGCCAATCGTCCATCCTTGCCAGAATCCCGAAAAATCAACAAATGCGGAGCGCTTTTGTGTATTCCTTCCCGTAGGATAATAGGGAAAAATGCGGAAAGGAGGCACAATTGTGGCAGTTACCTATCAGCAAGCAGTGCAGTTTATGGGCCAACCGGTATGCGCCCATTGCCAAGGCGGGGTAAAGCATTACGGAATTGTACGGAAAGTAACCCGTGATGGGATCTGGTTACAACCGTTGCCTGTCAGGGGAGCGCTGGCAAACGGAAAGGAAAAAGATGCAAAAGTAACCACCGCTGACAAGCCATCCTCCCTGGAACCGGAAAGTGTTTATTGGGGTTGGGGCTGGGCTCCCTGGTTCTTTCTTCCGTTCCTTACCATATTGGCCTTGACACCGTTCCTCTGGTGGTAGCCCTTACCTCGCACTGAAAAAGGGCCTGGAACTGTTGCTCGTTCCAGAGCCCTTGTTAAATGGGGTATAGCGCCGTTTCCTTTGCCAGTTTCAATTTCTCGCGGATCACCCGCTTAACCGATTCCTTGCATGCTGCCAAGTCCGTAGCGTCTACCCGGGTGAACTCTCCTACATATTGGTCCATCGTGTACCTGTAGCGCGGGTCATAATACTTGACCAGCAGAAGTTCTGTCAGATCTTCATAACGTTTCTGTTCCGCCGCATGCATAACTGCTTCCCGGTCATCCGGCGACAATTTCTTTTCGATGGCACTAAGCGCGCCCTTCACTTTTTCATTGAACTCCGGGTCTTCCACAATGTATTGGTCAAGCGTCCTTTTCACCCGAATGTGCAAGGGGGCCTCCAGCAGGATATGCAATCCCTGTTCTTTCGCGGTTATGAGAAAGTCAGGCATGTTCACCCGTCCAATCCGTTTGCTTTCCGCCTCAATGATGATGTACGGGCTCCCCTCCAATTCTTCCAGCCTTTGCAGCAAAAGGGAGTCAAAAGTCCTCTGGTTGCTGGGTTTCTCCCCGATGGACCCAAAGGCCGACCCTTTATGCCCGGCCATCCGTTCCAAATCCAGTACCGGTTCCCCGTCTTCCGTGAGAAGATGCAGCAGTTGTGTCTTCCCCACGCCGGTCATCCCTTGGATGACCACGCATTTGGAATCAAGCCGGTACCGGGCCAATTTTTCCTTGACACTTTCCCGGTAACCGCGGTATCCGCCCTCAAGGCGGCAAACCGGCAACCCCATCAGATCGAGGACGGTGGCCACGCTTTTGCTGCGCATTCCGCCCCGCCAGCAATACACAACCGGTTGCTTGCCGCCAGCCGCTTGCTCCACCGCTTTGACCAATTCGGGAAGCTTGGCCGAGGCAATTCGCAGCCCCAGTTCTTTGGCTCTCTCCGGTCCGACCTGTTTGTAAACCGTTCCCACCCGGGCCCGTTCCTCGTTGTTAAAGATCGGAATGTTGACGGCGCCCGGAATGTGGGACTCCGCATATTCCCCTTCCGAACGGACGTCAATCAGCACGGAATCTCTTCTGTCTTTTATTTCATCAAAACGCACGTCGCGATACATGACACTCATCCTTTAAACAACTCTTCAATATCCACATTATACACGAAAAAACCGGCCTCTACCCTGGCGAAGGCCCGTACACCACAGGCGGGATGTTCATACAATGTGAGTATCCCCCATTGGAGTTGGTGATGATCCAGTTGAAGGAACGTATACTGAAGATCCTGGTATTCCTCTACCTGCTGCTGATGTTTGCCGCCGGTTTTGTCTGGATGGCTTTGCTGCAGGGTGATGTTCTGGACAGCATGTCCATCGGGCCGGTCATTCTCTCCCTGGGCAAAGAGTACCAACTTTACGGTGCTGCGGGCACAATCGGCGGTACGCTGTACGCCCTGCGTTTGTTTTACTGGCATAACATCCGCGGGATTCTCAACATACGCAAGTGGTGGATCTGGTATTTTCTTCGGCCCATCATGAGTGCAGGCACTGCAGTCATGACGGTGATCCTGTTTCAATCGGGAATTCTGCTGATAAACATTGCCGATTCCTTGATGCCCCGAATAGGATTCTCCTTCCTGATCGGGTATGGATTTGGCAAGGTGATGGACAAACTGGACGGGCTGACCGAAGCATTGTTCAATGGAACTGCTGCCAAGCAGTCATCCGAAACCAAGAACCCCGACCGGTCGATTGAACAGATGAAACAACCGTAATTCAAGCGAAATAACGGGCAATCTCCCCAATCACGATCTTCTCCGGATCTTCCGCCGCCTGTTTCTGGCAGGATTCAATGAACTCCCCGAAGGATCCTTCGGGGAGTTCAATTGCCGTTTCCTTGTCTGTGTTGCCGGCTTCCGCACCGTACCGGACTACGAATGTCTCCGGCTCTTGCCCCAGCAGATCCCACGCTTCTTGGGCAAGCGCTACATCAAAGCCGCGTCCCTCGTGGCGAACGCCTATTACAATAAACGGACCTTTTGCGTCCCTTCCGGCCGCCCAGCGCATGGACAAGCCTTTGAATTCCTCCCCAAGCCCCCGCCATTTTTCAATAAAATAGGCAGCTTCGGGGATATGTACAAGCAATCGTTCTTCTTCCAATTGAATGGATTTCGGATGGTAAAGCATACGATCCCTCCCGGCATGTTCCATTATAGAATGCCCTTTTGAATAATGCTATAATTTGGTCAGCAATGTAGAGGTGAGAACATGGCAAAGAAGAAACGGCCTACGGGTGGACAATTCCAACAGGGAGCGGCATCCGGCAACAAGAGTTATTCGGCTGAGGTGCAAGCAAAGGAGAAGCCCGCGACGCTGAAAGATCTGTTGAACCCTGACGTGTTGGCGAAACTGAAAACCCGGCAGGCGGAGATGGAAGCGGAAGAAGCCCGCAAACGGGAGGAAAAGAGACGCCAGGAAGAGGAAGCGCGCAAAGCGGAGCAAAAGCGTTTGGAGAACGATTTCGAATATCTGCTGAACAACAGCAAACAGGACTGGCGGAAGTTTAAGGAGTAACCCGATTCCACCCGGCCACGGGGTTCCCTATTTCCGCCCCGGGAGTGGATAGGTTCTACTATACATAAGAGGTGATGGAGATGGACTGCATTTTCTGCAAGATTGTGAATGGGGAAATTCCTTCCAAGAAAGTGTATGAGGACGAACATGTACTGGCTTTCCACGACATTAATCCGATCGCTCCCGTGCACGTGTTGACAATCCCCAAGAAACACATTTCATCAGTGCTTGATATCAAGGAAGAAGACAAGGAACTGATTGGCCACCTCCACCTGGCGGTACAAAAGGTGGCAAAAGAAATGGGAGTGGATGAGACCGGCTTCCGTTTGATTGCCAATACAGGCAAACACGGGCAGCAAACCGTATTCCACCTGCATTACCATGTGATTGGCGGCCGCCAGTTGGAATGGAAGGCGTAAGGATAAGGAGCTTGGGCGGATGAAACCGGATAAGCTGTTAAGTGAAATGTCGCCTGAAGAGTTGAAATTGGAGATGGAGCGATTAAAACAGCGGGGGCTGGAACTGTTCGAAGCAGGCGACTACGAAGAAGCAATGGTGCTTCGCACCCGTTGGTATTTGGCCGCCTCCTATCTGATGGATCCCAAGACGATTGAAGTGGGCGGCGAATATTTTATCGAAGGGGAGCCGGGAGGCGTCTTTGCCGTGTCCCATCTGGACGGCGTGATGGCCCACGGCACCTTGTCAAACAAGCCCGGCGTCCCCCTGGCTTATCCCATCGCCATGCTGACAAAGGAACCGCCGGTTGAGTGAGATGTTATCGTTTGTTGTTGATTTTGAGATCAAATGGACAGGGACAGTCAAGGCAGAAGTTATGGGGATGGCCCATAGTTGAAAAATAAACGGTGATTTTCAAGGTTATTCCGGAAATTTAAGAGGTGGTTCTCGAAATAATGGTGATTATCAACGTTATTCAAGAGATTTTACCCGGTGGGCGATAGAGAAACCCTTAATAGCGGTGAAAATCACCTTATTTCCAACCACACCCTTGGTTGTTTACCTTTAACTATCCTCCCGTTAAATTAAGAGAGGAGCGAAAATTAACATTATACTTTAACAGGGCTATTTTGAGAAAAACCCAAAAATCCGAACTTCCGTGTCAGCACGCTCTTCTGAGCGACGTACTGGGTGACCTTACCCCTCAAAACCTTTTCACAAACCGGTACCCCGTAACCTCATATCCCATCTCCTTATAGAACTTATGAGCTTCTTCTTCCCTACCAAACCCGCTGACAAGCCAGGTTCCGATACAGCCTTGTTCCCTGGCCAATTGTTCCGCATACTCCATCATGAAACGACCGACACCTTTGCGGCGTGCGCCGGGATCTACTACGACTGCCGAAACTTCCCCGAACCTACTCACTTCCTCCAAGTTCTCGCGAATCCGAAAGCTCATCAATCCCAAGACTGCTCCATCCTCCTCACAAACAAACAATAAATCGAAAGGGCTTTCATCGATAAACCGCAGCCGGTTCTCCATATCCGTAGGAGTTGTTAAATGCCCGGAAAGTTGGCTCATCAATTCAGCCAGCTTTGGCAAGTCCTGTCGTGTCGCCTTTCGTAGCAGCATGGATATGCCCACCCTTCAAGGATTTATCAGCACTCGCAAACAACACTTTCAAACCGTGTTGTTCTTTAGGCCCGATACTTGCCTTCAAGGCAAGTATAATGTATCACCCCTCATAAAATCCCTATTTTTTTCACATACTTGTATTTGTTGGGTTGATTTACAAAAGATTTGGAGGATTCGAATGCAACGGAACAAAGCTTGGCACATCTGCACATTGCTGGTTCTGGCAATTCCGTGCGGAGCATTGGCCAAGGGAACCGGGATCCCCGCCAAAGAGCCGGTTGACATTCTCATCAGCCAAGAAAAGAAAATTCAGCAGGAAGCAAGGAAAGTTCATCAGGAACTTGTTGCCACCATCCACAAAATAAAAGATCTGGAAAAGGACCTGGCTACGGGAAGAAGCAAAATCCACCAGCAGCCGCAGGCCCGCAAGCTGGTAGCCGTCTTTGCCCGAACCTCCGGTGTTGGATACATCCCATTGCTGTCAGTGTCTGACATCCTGCCCGTCTGGTCATGGAAAGACGAAGCTTTCGACGCTTACCAAACCCAAGCGGAGACCCGAGAGCAACTGCTGGAAGAAAAGAACCGCCTGCTGCAGCAAGAACGAGAACTCCGTGAAAGGAGCCGGACCCTGTCGGACCGAATCTCCCGAATGACAGGCAGCCCGAGGAAAGAAGGAGCCCTCGACCATTTGGATCCGGAAAAATTGGCCGGTCTGCTTGCCTGGCCCGTGCCTGCCACCAAAGAAGTTTCTTCCGATTACGGGTGGCGCAAATTAAACGGAGATGTGGAGTTTCACAGCGGCATTGATGTGGCAGCCGATCTGGGAGACCCGATCCACGCGGCAGCCGAAGGGGTCGTACTGTTTGCCGGTCCTGCACAGGGGTTTGGCAATTGGGTGGTCATACGTCATCCGCAGGGGCTTTTGACCATATATGGCCACATGTTCAGAAACGGAATCAATGTCCGCCCCGGACAGAACGTTAAGAAAGGCGATATGATCGCCCGGGTTGGTTCTGCCGGACAGTCCTACGGTCCCCATCTGCATTTTGCAGTAGCCACCGGTCTGAAAAACGGTTCGCCGGAAACGGTCGACCCATGGCATTTCTTGCAACAAGAGTAGGAGGGATGCCCATTGAACACCCCTTACCAATGCCCAGCCTGCAGAAGCAACCGCAGCCGGTTTGCCATCCTGGAGCAGGTACCCCTTTATGTGAAATTGGATCCGGACAGCGGGCAGATCCTGAAGCAATATGCCAATGCATTCGAACTGGAGCCGTTTCATGTTCCCTACCAGGGAACTCCCCGGCGAGTGCATTGCGGCGTTTGCGGATTGATTGATGATGAACAGAAGTTTGTCGCTACTGCCCGAACTCAACCGAGAGTGCCCCAATAGGAGCAAAGAAGGCAGAGGAGTTGGAAACTCCCCTGCCTTTCGTTTTCCTCTTCTGTATTTTGGAAAAAGTAAGTGAGATAAAAAATGTCGTAAGTTGCCGGTAAGTGTCCGGTAAGTCCTGATTAGTATACTCTCCGCGCAAGCAACTTTTGACTTGTGCGAGAAGGGAGAAGAATGAAGGGAAAGATGAGAAGCGTATTCTCCTGTATGTTAACGGCGGTTATCGCATTAACGGGGGGAGTATTGCCGCCGCCAAACGCATTTGCAGCCGGACAGCCGCAAAGTGAGACGGTCGGCGAACATTCAAAAACTGCATTGGAGTTGAACTCGGATGAGAGGATGAGCCCTAATGGAGAGCTTGTCGTTTCCATTCTGCTGGATACCCAATGGCAGGAAGTGGGCAGTTTGTCCTTTGACAAGTATGTAAGAGAACAAGTGATGGATTTGAGCAAGCTTGTCACCGGCGATACTGTCACCGTCCGGCTTCAGAAAAAAGGGGGAGGCGCTTCCCACCTTGACTCGGTTTTTTTGGGGGACAAGCCCCCGATCCTGGTAAATGGCCAAGAAGGCGATTTGCTAAACAAACTCTCAAAGCGGGACTTCGACTTGACAAATGTTCCCGAAGGCGGCATGGAACTGGTTCTCCCAACAAACGGGAACGGGCAGGTTCTGCGCGTATCCGCAAGAATCGAGAGTCTGTCCATCAGCAAAATTCCATTTCAGTTTCCCGTCAGCAATTTGTATAAAAAAATGGGTCCTGGATCTGACTTCTACACTTACCGGTTAAACTCGGAAACAGGCAGTTTGGTGATTGACGGCAACCTTGGTGAAATTGCAGGCCAAAAACCGTTTTTTGCCGAATTTTCCCGTTCCGGCTCCGGCCATCCTTCCGGGATTACCTACGGATGGGTGCGCAACGACACTGAGAACCTTTATGCAGCCATCGATTTTACACCTGACAACACCATGGACGGAGACAAAGACTATGCGAAAGTCTATGTCAACACCGGTTCAGGTCTGAAAGAATTCAAGGTCTCCGTACCCGAAACCCGGTGGGGACAACCCTTCTTTGTTTATACGGACAAGATTGGCTACCAGCACAAAGTCTATGAGTTCAAGATTCCGCTCAAGGAGATCGGAATCGACAGCGTGGATTCCAATACGGAAATTCCTTTAGCGTTTGCAACGTATGGCACCGCATCCCCCGGCAACCACTATCCGGAAATGGCCTTTGCGCCGGATAGCAACAGATTTTTGACAGTATACACCAAAACGAATAACTCCGGAGAGTATGACATCCATGCACAAATGGTGAATGCGGACGGAACCCTATCCGGTTCCGAAATCACAGTAACAAACGCGGTCTATAATCAGGATGAAGCTGCAGTTGCTTATGGCAACCTGAATCAGCGTTTCCTGGTTGTCTGGGAGGATGAACGCGAAACCGATAATTTGTTCGATATCCGCAACCGCATCTATGGGCAACTGATCAATGCGAACGGTACACCTTACGAAGGCAACTTCACTGTTGCCAGCTCCGTTTATGATCAATATCTGCCTGCCGTGGCTTACGACAGCTTCAATCAGCAGTATTTGGTCACATGGACTGACTCAAGGGACAGTTCAAAAGATATTTACGGCAAACTTGTCAATGCGGACGGAACCATGGCCGGGTCGAATTTTGTTGTATCTTCCGCAACCCATGATGAATATGACCCTGGAATCGCTTATGACAGTGTGAACAAACGGTTTTTGATCACGTGGATTGGTTCTCTCACTGATGATAATATTTTTGCCCGGATGTTGAACTTCGACGGCAGCCCTGTCGGATCAAACCTCACTGTTGCTAATTCCGTTTATACGGAAACAAGGCCAAGCGTTGCTTACGACAGTACGAATCGGCGCTATTTGGTAACATGGTCGGATGATCGGGCAACCGGGAGTTGGAACTTTGATATTTACGGACAATATGTGGATTCCAGCAGAAACTTGAACGGCAGCAATTTAAACATATCCGGTAATGAAGGCAACACCGATTCTTCTTCTGTTGCGTTCAACTCCAACACCGGAAAGTTCCTGGTCGCTTACAGCAGATACGACGGCTCCAGCAACTGGGATATCGAGTTTAAACAAGTTCCCGCCGAATCCACTCCGTCTGTTGCCGGATACCATCTCTACGGTGATGTGGCGCTTAACGGAGCGGGCAAAGCAGGCACTACCGTTAGAATCAGTGATTCAAACGGAGTTCTCTATACAGGAACCTATGGGGCGGCTGAAGCAAGCACGTCAGTAGGCAAATACAGGGTTCTGGACAAGACGAATGACGATGCGAGCATCGCCCCTGACAAGGTTCATTATTACTTTGACGTACCGGGCGGAACCTATACGATTACCGCCACCAACGGCAGTCAAACTGCCGCTGTGACTGTCACGACAAACTCACAAACCTCTGAAAACGTAGGATACGGAACCTACTATTTGCAAAATGTAAGTGAGATGACTCTATCCGGAGGTTCAGGCGGAAGCGGTGGTAGCGGCGGAAGTGGTTCGGGCAGTACGCCTCCCGCAACCCCGGAGCCTAAAATCACAACAACCGTAACAAACGGAACCACCACCCTAAGAATTGAAAACGTATCAACAGTCAAGTCTTCCACCACAAAAGACGGATTGACTGCCATAACGGCGGAATTCAATACCGGCCAACTGGTGGAGGCTGTACAATCAATGCCGCAAGGGGCAGTGCTCTCGCTACCGATTTCCGTGCCAAAGGATGCTGGCTTGATCACGACAGAGATCGACGGGGAAGTTATGGCGAACTCGGGAGAAAAGGCGCCACCCTGGATATTTCAACCGGTGATTTCAGCTATTCGTTCCCCGTCCAGGCTGTTGACTTTGCATCCTTAGCGGCTCAACTGGGCGCAGCGCCTGAAGATTTGAAGATCCGATTTGAGATAAAACCGGTTCAGGGCGGCTTTAAACAACAGATAGCGGAGACCGCCAAACAAACGGGACAAGAGCTGTTAGCCGCACCCGTAGACTTTACGCTTGCCGTGGTCGGCAACGGAAACAGCATGGGGATCAACCATTTCGGCAATCATTTTGTAGCCAGATCCATACCTTTGAACACGTCAGACTTCAATTCGGAAGAAGCGGTGCCGCGGTTTTTGAAAACGGCAAATTCCATCCGGTTCCCGGCGAGTTCACCGTCAGCGGCGGCAAAGCATATGCCCGGATTTTCAGCAACACAAACTCGGTTTACACCGTTGTGCAAAACAAGAAGACTTTCAGCGACATAAATGGACACTGGGCGCAAAAAGAGATTGAAAAAATGGCCAACAAACTGATTGTGAACGGTGTCGGCAACGGAACGTTCAATCCGGAAGGCAGCGTGACCCGGGCTCAATTTGCCGCGATGCTGGCGAACTCATTGGGTCTGCGCGGCAAAGCCGCCAATCATTATTTTACGGATGTAGCTGCAGATTCCTGGTACGCACCCTATGTAGACGCGGTTTACAAAGCAGGCCTGGTGAAAGGTGTCGGGGAAGGCCGATTCGCTCCGGAACAGTTGATTACCCGGGAAGAGATGGCCGTCCTGGTTATGAGAGCCCTGAAATTTACGGGCCAGGAGCCAAGCCTATCATCCGGTGAAGCGGAAACACTGACAGGTTTTGCCGACAAAGCCGCCATTTCCGCTTGGGCCAAACAGGATGTTGCGAAAGCTGTGAAAGCAGGCATTGTAAAAGGATTCACCGATGGCACTTTCGGCGCCTCCCAATCCAGTTCCCGCGCGCAAGCGGTTGTGATGATTACGAATTTGTTGAATACCATCCAATTTAATTGATAAAGAGTAAGGCAGAGGACCAACAGGATTCCTCTGCCTTCTTCTTATTTGCGCATCACAATTTTCAATCCCTCTTTGACTAGGAACGACACGCAGGGAATCCGTTCTGACCGGACTGTATCTTCCGCTCCGAATACATTGGCCAGTTCGTAAGGTTCACCCGAATGAACCAACAGGTACTGTTCAATCGTAAGGTGGGCAGGATCGACAATCCAATATTCGGGCACGGCAAACCTTGCATAGGATTCCTTTTTCATAACTTTGTCCCGTTTGGCGCTGTTTTGGGACAAGATCTCGATAACAAGAAACGACTTGAGAAATTTTCCGGTGTTATACCAGATAACGGATTTTGGGGAATTTATTTTTGATGAATCGAACCCATTTTTCAAATAGAGGATTCCTGTGCTCTTATTAATCCAATATCGTTGACCTCAAAGACTATAAGCCGAAAAATAAGCGCTTCCAAACCCGGTAATCTAAAAAGAGAGTCTCGTCCCTGAACTCTAAAGGCTTAAAAATCCTCTATTTTTGAATCCGTTTGATGAAAAGGGAATTCCAATGGGAAGGGCTGTCTACGGTGATGTTTCTGAGATGACAGTTGACCAATTTGTTGCTAGAGTCCAGTAAAATCAGCATGTGCGGAGCGCCTTCCCCGTTTTTTTTCGTAGGATAATAGGGAAAAACCGGAAACGTGGAGACTGGTCAGAATATAAGAGCCATTTTTCTTTCAACAACAGGTAGAAATGCGGGGGATCGTATGTGAAATGGATAGTATTTATGATCCTTTTTGCTCTCTTCATAGTATGTGAGCCTGTATATCACAATCCGCCAGGCATGAAAGCTCCCTGGCCCGGCGGGAAAACATACCGCTGTGAACAAGGCAATCATACTCCGCCCAGTCATGACAATATACATGACTTTTATGCTTGGGACTTTAAATTACCCTATGGCTCACCGGTGGTGGCAGCAGCAACCGGAACCGTCCATTTCGTTGGGATTACCGGGGAAGATGGATACGGAAATCGGATACGAATTCTACATTGGAATGGTGTCTATTCTCTGTACGCCCATCTAAGCTCTTTTTGTGTATCGGTTGGTCAACGGGTAGAACGAGGACAGATAATCGGTTATTCGGGTATGACGGGCTACGCCACTGGGCCGCACTTGCATTTTTCCATCATAGACAGACAAGGCCATGGCCTGCCATCCAGATTTGCAGACATCGGGATACCTGTTACCGGCGAATATTGTACTTCACAAAACTGGTATGCAAAGAACCATTTTTATAAGGATTAGTCAATCTTACTATTTCAAAAAGACGTGCTGGCCAATATAATATATCAACCAATTAAAAGGGGTGAACCAGATGGATAATAAACATAGGGTACATGTCAAGAGAGGCAGAAAAGGGAGTATTATTATTAACGTAACAATAATAAACAGAGAAACGGAAAATATTAGAAATTCAAATAGTACCGGATCACCCAGTATAAATGCACCGGCTGTATCTTCACCTGCCGCTGTCGGCAGACGTGGAACACTGATTCAACAACCTACAACGGGAATAACAGGTCCTGGCAGCGCACAGATTCAACAACCTACCGCGGGCGTGACAGGCCCTGGCGGAAGATTGATTCAGCAGCCAACAGCTGGAATCGCAGAGCGCGGTGGAGTACTGAAACAACAACCTAGAATTCAGAAACGGGGTTCTCGCAGCAAGAAACGGATTTAGGGAAAGTGAAACAACCCGGCTATCACCTGGAAGCCGGGTTGTTTCTATTTATAAATATCTGTTTGATACTAACGATTTAATAATGGTAAGTGACTGTTCTTCTGACAACAGGACCGTATCCCCCGAAATAGCCGTAACCGCCTACAATTCCGGCTGTAGGTTGTTGAATTAATGCACCGCCGGGGACTCCCACAATTCCGGCTGTAGGTTGTTGAATTAATGCACCGCCGGGGACTCCCACAATTCCGGCTGTAGGTTGTTGAATCAGCGCACCGCGTCTTCCTACAATTCCGGCTGTAGGTTGTTGAATCAATTGCACGAGTTCCCCATCAATTTTCTTATATTGAACCGGCTTTTTGTTATTAGTATGATTTTTCATACCTTTTTTGCTTCTCTTTTTCATTTGGATCCTCCTGTTTCTAAAAAGTATTGTTTAATTTACGGCCCCACAGGAACAGTTGTGCAAACTGTCTGGTAAGCAGGTGGAACGAGTAGGAACAGCAGAACAAAGATAATCAAGAAAACTACCGCCCACCGGGTGTATCCACCAAAAATGTCCATGCGTTCTCCCTTCTCCTCTCTTAATAATCGATATTAGTAGACTCCGTTATAGGGAACCAACAAGAAGAAAAGTACGAAGATAATCAGGAATACAACCGCCCACCGAGTGTATCCTCCAAAGCATCCGGTCAATGATATTCCTCCTTTCGTTGAATCTGTTTTAAGATACGTGTCTTACATGTACTTAGAAACGGCGTATATCTATGGACCGTTATAAACAGTCAATTACCCAATGAATTTAGTCGGCCGTGACAAAGGGACAGGATGATTTGTTTAAAAATAGTCTATAGCCGTTGCATGGATTCGTAATCTTACATAAGGTAAAGCAGTCTTGTATGAGAGGAGGGTAACAATGTACGGAACTTTTGGTGGTTATACTCAATGGGCTGTAGTCTTTCTGATTATCTTTGTACTCTTTATCTTGCTTGTGCCTCCCACTGGTGTAGGCTATTAATCCCATGATCAAACAAAATTGAAAGGAGAGAACACTATGTACGGAACTTTTGGAGGATATACTCGTTGGGCTGTAGTTTTCCTGATTATTTTTGTTCTTTTCTTCCTACTGGTGCCACCCGTCTACAAAACCGTTTGTGAAACAGTTCAGGTTGGACCCTGAACTTGATCCTCGTTATAGATAAGCGGCACCCTTGGTTAAAGGGCGCCGCTTTCTGCATGTATCTGCTATATGGGTGCCTCGGTTTAAACAACAGCAGAAACAGCGGGCAAGCCCGACAGAACCCGGTCAATATCTCCCAACACCAACTCCACAACCCGTTCCGACGATTCATGAGTGATTCCCGCAATGTGGGGAGTCAGCAGTACATTGGGCAATTCCTGCAGGGAATCCTTGGCGTCGGGTGGTTCCTTCTCCCTGACATCAAGGACGGCATATCGCCGGGGAGATTGCTTTAGAGACTTGAATAATGCGGATTCGTCAAGAATGCCACCGCGAGATGTATTGATGAGTACCGCTGTGTCTTTCATGATAGACAGTTCTCTTTCCCCAATCAGATGTCGGGTGGCAGAGGTCAGCGGAACATGAACGGACAGGAAGTCGGATAACCGGCAAACCTCTTCCAGCGGAAGCAGGTGAACGCCGAAATCCTGTACCACCATGTTTGAAGCCAGTACATAAGGGTCATGGGCTATTACACGAATTCCCAATGATCGGGTCCGGAACGCGACTCGTTGGCCGATGTCTCCCACGCCGATCAGCCCCAGAGTACGCCCGTGGAGTTCCCCGCCCATGCATTGGAAACGGTCCCAAGCACCATTTCGGACTGACTTGTCGTACTGGTTAAGCGGTCTGACAGTGTGGAACATGGCGGCTATGACATATTCGGCGACAGCATTTGCATTGCAGCCCCTGGCGGCCACTACCTTCACCTTCCGCTCACGGCATGTCTCCAGGTCGATATTGTCCAAACCCACACCCAACCTGCCTATAACCCTCAGCTCGGGCAACTGTTCCAACAACTCCCGGTCGACAAGGGTCTTGTTGCGAACGATCAAAGCTTTAGCGCTCTTTGCCACCGTTTGCAGGCGATCTCTGTCTGCATAAAGTCTCGGATCATATACGATTTCATATTTGTTCCTTGCCCATTCGGGAAGCGGCTGCCATAGATCTTCCGCAATAACCAGCCCCAAACCGGCCCCCCCTTTCAATCGGTGTAAGCTTGACAAAATCCAAAAGGGTGCGGAATGGTAAAGGTTCCAGTCACCTGTCTGGCAACCGCTTCACAAGCCGCGTTGGACAGATCGTCTACAGGAATGACTACCACATGGTTGCGGATGCCGACCGTCCCATTTTCCCGTCTGTATCCATAAAGGTTTGCCACGCTTTACCACCTTGCGCTTTTGATATTATGGACATGAACGTAATCGCCAGGGACAATGTTCCGGTGAATCAGAAACTTGTGCATTCCATCGCCCCCACGGTATGTGGTAATACCTTATGCTTAACAGTACGTGGCAAGCAGGGCGGGCAGACCACCCATAGACAATGAATGATCATTCATTTAAGTTCAAAGGGACCCTGATCAGACTGCATATGGATCGCCGCTTTCGCACGATTCAGGGCCCCTTCAACAGTTTCCTCATCGGAAAAAGGCTGTGCCGACACCCCGGACTCCACATCAAACCCGACAACATGCACCTGATGTCCCAGCGCTTCAAAAGCAGCTTGTACAGCCTTTACCTTGGCCGGATTACTGGATCCTACCGCAACTCGCAGCATTCCTATCCTCCTAATCGATCTGTATTTCATACGAAATTAGTATTAGGGCTCCCATCGGCTGAAATGCCGACTGCCCGCCCAAGCTGAATTTGAGCTGTTTTTCAGTCTTATTTTACCCGATCCCATGATCCACCGGTAAATAAGACTGTTTCTCAGGCCTATATCCTGTTTTTTACCTGGCACTCAAAAATTCCCCCGAATAGAACTGAAAATCAGGCCTATTACTCAAGCGAAAAGCAAGAAATCAATAATAGGCCTGAAAATCAGGCTTATTATTGCTATAGAAACTTTATGTAAACATCATGAGAACCGGTTTTCAAAAATAGCTTCCCAATTGCCATCGTATAAAACCACCAATCCTGGCCTCCTGCCAAATGGGATATGTCCTGAAAAGGAATAAGCTTCTGCGGGATCTGTAATAATGACCATGTAGAACTGTTGCCAACCACAAGGAGGTCACCCCTTGCTGATTGAACGAATCGATACATTTCCTCTGCTGTACCAACTTCCGCAGCCTTACGGCGATGCCAATGGCTACAAGAAATACCGTTCCTGCTATTTGTTCCGCATTACAACCCGTTCGGGCATTGAGGGCTGGGGTGAGATTATTGATTGGCTTCCTACCCTGGACAAGGGATTCCGGGAACGAATCATCCCCTGCTTATTGGGAAAGAAGGCGACTGACCGGCTCCACCTGGTCAAAACGGTGAAAAAGTGGCACCAGCGGACAGCGGCAGGTGTAAGCATGGCGCTTACCGAAATTGTCGCCAAATCGGCCGGATTGTCTGTGACGGATTTATGGGGAGGCGCATGGCGGGAGAAAGTACCTGTCTATGCGTCTTTTCAGTCCTATTCGGAGCGGGACGATTGGATACGACACTCGCTGGGGCTGGTGGAGAAGGCTGTCAACAGCGGGTTCCAACAGATCAAAGTGAAGATTGGCGGCCGCACCCTGCGGGAAGACCAGGACCATATCCGGTCTTTGCAACACTTGTTGGAAGGAAAAATCGGGCTGGCGGTGGACGCCAACCAGAGCTATGACCTGGCGGCGGCAAGGCAATGGGAGCCGCTCTTTCGCAAATGGGCCAGGAAATACGACAACCTTTTGTGGTTGGAAGAACCGATGCCGATGAACCGGGTGTCCGACTACAAACGGCTCCGGACCGTTCTGCCGGTACCTGTGGCCGGGGGCGAGAACCTGAAAAGCGCAGCCGACTTCCTGCCCCTGTTGCAGGAAGGAGCCCTCGACATGATTCAACCGGATGTGATGCATGGGGATGGAATTGAAGGGTACAGGGATACCCTTCAACTGGGGCGGCACTTTGGTACCCGGGTATCTCCCCATGCGTTTGACGGAGGACTTTCCCGTTTATATGCGCTGTTCGCCCATGCCTGCCTGGCTCCCTGGAGCAAGATGGACGGGAACAAAATCGAACCGGTGGAGTGGGACTTCATGGAAAATCCGTTTACCGCCCTTGTTCCGCTGCAGCCTGTCAATGGGAAAGTGGCGATTCCTTCCGGGACCGGAATCGGGGTCGAACTGAATCAGGATATTCTTGAGAAGCATCGGTGGGACGGCAGTACGTACGTGTAGTCTGCGTACCTGCGGGCAGACCATACGAAAGAAGCCGCCCTGAACAAGGGCGGCTCAGAAAGGAGAGACCCAATGTACGGATGGACTTCTTGGAGTTTCCCATTGGGTACCTTATCATATGAACGGAGGATTTCGCTAGAAACGGCGTATATTGAATAGAATTAGCGGATTTTGTCCTTTGTCATGAGAATACCCTCTTTGGTTCATTAAGTATTTTTCCGCTTTTTACATGCAGCACGCCTTTCGCTGTCAACCGGACTTCGGGGAGATGGGTCGAGGAAATGAACAAGAATGTGTAAATAGGGTCATAATGCGGATGCCCCCGCTCATACAACAGCTGTTCGAAGTGCTCGACCTTACGGATGACGGTTTCCATGTCTTCCACAGCCATTCCTCCGGCAATCGGCATCTCAAGCTCGAACAGGATCTTCCCGTCTTCCACAATGACAATGCCTCCGCCAATTTCCAGCACCCGGTTGACCGCTTGCGCCATCGCTTCCCGGTTCTGCCCTGCCGCCACAATGCCGTCGGAAGCCGTATACGAGCTGGCGATGCCGTCCAGGCGATCCGCCAATCCACTGAGTTTGCTTTCCACAATCCAGCTTCCATCCTGACCAATCAATGCAGCATGAACGATCCCGTCGGCACCCCCGGGGTCCGCTCCGCCTCCATCATCAGGCAGCGGTTCCAGCCGGGTAATGGCCGGATTTTCCAAACGTATCACGGGTAATTCCGCCTTCATTGCAAAATCATCCCCGGACATTCGCCACTCTTCCCGGATCTTCTGCAATCCATACCCTTCCCAATCCAACTGGGGCCATTCCTGGAGAAGTCTGCCTTCCCGCGCTGCCCATTTCCCTTCTGCCAATACGGCAACAGGGGTGGGGCGGTCCAGGTCTTCCAATACCAGAATATCGGCCAATCTTCCCGGCGCAATTCCTCCCACTTCCCCATCCAGCCCGTAATAGGTGGCAGGGTTAATGGTCACCAACTGATAGGCGGTCATCGGGTCCATCCCCGACTCCATGGCAACCTTAAGCATATGATCCGTAAACCCGTCCTTCAGAAAAGCGGGTGTCGCTCCATCCGTGGTCATCATCATCCGTTTCGTGTCACCTTTGTACCCGGCAAGGCCTCTTACAATCTCCGGCAAATCCGGACGCAGGGAACTGTACCGAAGTGTGGTCCACAGGCCAATCCGCAGTCGGCGAAGCGCCTCTTCCGCCGTCATGGCTTCATGATCGGCCGACACGCCTGCGGCAGCCAGCATCGAGAGAGTCTCAAGGGACGCACCCGGCAAATGCCCCTCCAACCGTTTTCCAATCCGCAGGGTCTCGAGAATGTTCTCCGCAATCCGCATGTCTCCGCCCAGCAGCTGGGGCCAAGCGGTCAGTTCCCCCGACTGGACAACCAAAGGATGGGATACCAATTGTTTCATAAGATCCGGAGTAAAAAATTTATCCAGTTCTTCCGAGTGGGTCTGCGGGTCCAACCGTACACTCCACAACATTTTGACAGGCCAGGAACCCATCTCTTCGATCATCCTGAGGAACCTGTCTGCTCCTACCAGCATGTACAGCCCCATGTTGTCATTGACCATGGTCGTCGTGCCATGGGGCAGGACAAACCGGGCCAAGGAATCGGGATTGTAAACCTGGAACGGATGGCAATGAGGTTCGATATAACCGGGGCACAAAAATCTCCCCTCCAGCTCCACAACTTCCGTACTCGGTCCGACCATCTCCTCCGATGGACCGACGTAGGCTATATGTTTGCCTTTGACCGCTACGTTTGCTGTTTGCACTTCTCCCGTATAGACGTTGATCACCTTTGCCCCGCGCAGGTACAAATCGGCTTTCACCTTTCCTTTGCCAACGCCAAGCAGCGGAAAATACGAATCAATCGTAAGCGGACGTAACCTCTTCTGCATCAATCGAACCCCCTTTCCTCCAGCATACCAACAAAATGAATGAACGACCATTCGGTATTTTGGAAATAATAAGGCCCCCAATCACGCTCCGGGCAACCGGATCCGGAACTCCGTCCCGGCTCCCGGTTCACTTTTCACCTCGATGGTTCCTCCATGCGCCTCGACCAGTTTTTTCACGATGGTGAGTCCAATTCCCGCCCCTCCTGTGGTACGGGTACGAGACGGATCTGCCCGGTAGAACCTCTCAAAGATATAAGGTACATGTTCCGCCTCAATGCCCTTGCCCGTATCGGCCACAGTGACCAAAACATTGTGATTGCTCCCGTGGAGACCGCCCCCGCCGCCGGGGACCCGTTGCATGCCTACCGACACCCTCACTTTGCCCCCCGGTTCGGTGTGTTTCAAGGCGTTTTCCAGCAGGTTCATCAGGATCTGTTTCCACTTGTCGCGATCAATCAAAGCCAAAACGGCACTTTCGCCATCAAACTCCTGGCGGACCCCCTTCGCGGCAAAGGCAGCCTCCATGATATTCAGCACTTGCCGGGTGGCGTCCGTCACATCCTCTTCGCGCAGGTTCATAACCAGGCTGTCGCTTTCCGCCTGTGACAATGACTGCAAGCTGGTGACCAGGCCAATCAGCCTTTCCACTTCCTCCTGACAACCCTGCAGCCGTTCCGGTGTCGGTTCCCAAACCCCTTCGGTCATGGCTTCGATGTGGCTTTTCAGAGTGGTAAGGGGTGTCCTTAATTCATGGGCCACATCGGCTGTCAGGTTCCTGCGGAGCTTGTCCTGCTTCTGCAACTCCTCCGCCAGGTGGTTTAGCGACTGCGCCAGTTGGGCCAGCTCGTCCCCGCCTTTTTCCGGCCGGACCCGCACATTCAGCTGCCCTTCCCGCATCTTGCGGGCAAGCCCGATCATATCGGTCAACGGCTGGGTAATCCGGCGGGAGAGAAGCCAACTGACAGCCAGGGACAATACGATAACAGGCAGGATGGCGCTGACTACCCCCTGGGTCATGCCCTGCCAGTAGTGATAGTCCAATGCAGTGTAAGATTCAGGATCAATGTAAGTGACTTCCGCAAACCCGATGGTTTGGCCGTGGCTTTGGATTTCAATCCGATCTGTGGAAGCCATCTGATTCTCCAAGTGCTTGGTATGACGGGTGTCCTCCAATTGGGCGTCCTGTGGCGGATTGAGTCTCTCATACTGCCAGACAGTGCTCCCGTTGGAATCAAGCAACCGGATGCCGACTCCTTCCCGGGACAAATACTCCCCCACTTGCGCCCCCGTGTCCTTCTTCCAGCCGCCGGATTTCTCATAGGCGTGGGCTAGGGTCTGGACGATTCGTTCATTGCGCAGCTGTTTGTTTTGGGAGACGTATTGCTGAAAGTGATATCTGTCAAAGGCAGTCAGAATCCAGGTGGACAGGAGCACGGCCGCCACCGCCAACCCGGTCAGAATGAACGCCAGTTTCTTCTGAAGCGAACGCAAGATTTACCCTCCCAGCCGGTACCCGTGGCCGTAAACCGACACAACGATTTGCGGATTCTTCGGATCGTCCTCAATCTTCCGCCGGAGATTCTTGACGTGAGTGTCAATCACCCGTTCTTCTCCTTCGTAATCAAAACCGAGGATTCGCTCCACCAGATCGGAACGGGAGAAGGTTCGGCGGGGATGTCTGGCAAGCAATGCCAGGATCTTGTATTCGGTCGGGGTGAGGGGAACGACTTCCCCATGCTTGAAAACTTGTTTGCTCACGTCATCGACCATGATTCCACCAGGCAAGTAAATGCGGTCTGCCAACAGTTCATGGTCAGAGGTGCGCCGCAGGACCGCCTTGACACGCGCAACCAGTTCTCGCGGACTGAAGGGCTTTGGGACATAATCGTCCGCCCCGAGCGACAACCCTTCAATCCGGTCCGATTCGGCCGTTTTGGCTGTCATCATAATGACGGGCACGGTTGAACAGGCCCGGATTCTCTTGCAAACTTCTTCTCCCGACATGCCCGGCAGCATCAGGTCCAACAGCACCAGGTCGATTCCCCCGCGAAGTACACGGTTCACCGCTTGTTCACCGTTCTCCGTGATTTCAACCCGATAGCCGTCTTTCTGCAGGTAATCGCGGACCACTTCGGCAATCTTCGCTTCGTCTTCCACAATCAGGATGGTGTAGTTCATGTTCGTTCTATTCTTTCAAGAGATTCTGGATCATCTGTTCCATTTGATCCCCCGACATTCCGCCCATGTGGCGGTCCACGATTACTCCGTCCGCTCCAATGGTGATGGTGGTCGGAATGCCGGTAACCTGATAGAGAGATCCCACTTCTCCTTTGACATCCATCAGGTTGGGATATTTCACGTTAAATTTTTCCACGAATTTCTTCGGACCGTCCGCTTTCGGATCTTGAGATGTCAGGTTGACTCCCAGAAAGACGATCTTGTCTTTGTATTTCTCGGACTTGGCCACCAACTCCGGCATTTCCGCCTGGCAAGGCGGGCACCAGGAGGCCCAGAAGTTGACAAGGACACGCTTCCCTTTCAGGTCACTGAGCTTTACCGGATTGCCTTGCATATCATTCAGTGTGAAATCGGGTGCCGGAAAGCCCGGTTTTGGAGCCGCCGGTTGCGCCCCCTTGGCCGGTTCCTGCCCGGTCTCAGACAGCTGGTTTGTTGGAGCCGCCCCTTGCCCTTGTTTGCCTTTAGCAGCTTCTGTGCCGCCATTAATGAACAATCCAGCCAGGGCCAATCCTGCCACCAGCAGCACTCCAAGTCCCATTTGCCACTTTTTCATTTTCCAACCTCCATTATTGTTCTGCTTCCGGATTATTCTTCCTAGAAGCCCGTGAATCCTCCGAAGATCTGGATCAAATACACCGTAATTACAGTCATGGCATTCGTATAAAGCAAGATTCCCATGATAATCATAACGTATCCGCCAATCTTTGCAATCGTCCCCGAATACTTGAGCAGCCAGCGTACGGAGCCCAGGCTGTAAGCCAGAATCAGGAACGGGATGGCAAATCCCAGCGAATAGGCTACCATCAGCCAGGCGCTGTTTACGGGATCGGTAGCTGCCAATGAAATCACAGCGGTCAAAATCGGCCCGATGCATGGCGTCCAACCGGCCGAGAATGTGATTCCCACCAGGACCGAACCCAGGTAACCCGCCGGTTTGTTTCGGAGATGAAACTTCCGTTCCTTCATCAAGTATTCCCACTTAATGATTCCGGCAAGGAAAAGCCCCATGACAATGATGATAATACCGCCAATCTGGCGAATCAAATCCTTGTACTCGTTGAACAACTGCCCGATCAGTCCGGCGCTGGCCCCCAACGCTATAAAGATAATCGAGAAACCCAACACAAAGAAAAACGAATGGAGAAGCGCGGTACGCCGAATCCGGAACCTGTCCCGTTCCCCCTGCATTTGGTCATAGGATATTCCTGTTATATAAGAAATGTAGGAAGGGTATAAAGGCAAACAACAGGGTGAAAGAAAAGACAATATGCCCGCGGCAAATGCAATGAACATGTTTGGGTTGGCTGCATCGAACAAAATGAGTTCCTCCTCTTAAACGCTCTGTCCCTAGTATACACGATCTGAAATGAAGTTTCTGTGAAGTTGTATAATAGTCAAGTCAGCCCAGGTAACGACTAGACAGTCCCCGGGCTCTAGACTTTACATAGGCATAGCTCGCCTGAGATGGTATAATTTACAGAGGACAAGGCGTTTAAACGATTTGAGGTGCCTTATGGATCGGGTCAATCAAGCGCAGGTGAAACTGGTAACCGAATTGTTGTCGGAAAGATTGTCGCCTTACACCCTTTACCTTTTTGGATCGGGTGCCCAAGGAAAGATGAGAGAAGACAGCGATCTCGACATAGCTTATCTCACCGACAAGGAAGTCTCTGATTACGAATCGTTTATGCTGGCACAAGAATTGGCGGATCAACTGGGGTTGGAAGTGGACCTTGTCAATTTAAAGAAAGCCAGCACCGTCTTTCAGGCGCAAATCATTGGCAAGGGTAAAGTGATCCTGGATCTCGACCCCCCGAGAAGAATGATGTACCAAATCAGGATCCTTAAAGATTACGCCCTGTTAAACGAAGAGCGACAATGCATTTTTGACAAACTGCAAGAAAGGGGGTCCATCTTCAATGAATGATGTCATAGCCAACAAGATTCAGACCATCGGACGGTGCATAAAGAGAATTGAGGAAGAATATCAGGGCGACCCCCGGAATCTGGAGAACTTTACAAAGCAGGATGCAATCATTTTGAATATCCAAAGGGCGTGTGAAGCGAGTATCGACCTTGCCATGCATCTTGTTTCGGAAAGGAACCTTGGGATACCCCAGAACAGCCGTGATGCATTTGACCTGTTGCATCGGAACAAAATCATTGATCAGGAAATGACGACAAAAATGAAAGCCATGGTTGGTTTCCGAAACATCGCGGTCCATGATTACCAAGCCATAAATCTGAACATTGTACGTACCATTATTGAAAAACATCTTGAGGATTTCAAAAGGTTTGCCGACCATGTGCTAAAACTGCAGTAAGCTTCTAAATTCGCCCAAAAAAGGGGATGCTACTCGCGAGGTGAATCTCGTGAGACTGGCATCCCTTTCTTTTGGTCGCCCCCTTTGGGTGCTGCTGAGCGGCATTCTGTTTTCTCATCTGGGCTACTATTTGATTCTGCCCCTACTGGCCATTATTTTGACTGCTGAAAAAGGACTGAGTGCCGGAACTGTGGGAACTGTGCTGGGAACCGGTTCGATCGCCTATCTGAGCGGAAGTTTGCTGGGCGGGGGACTGACCGACCGGCTTGGGCAGCGAAGAACCCTGGTGTTGGGCCTGATTTTGCGTGCGGTGGGACTGTTGGGTTATGGGTTTGCCAACACCCTCCCGCTTCTTTTCGCATCCTCCATTCTTACGGGACTGGGCGGAGGCATTTACACTCCGCCTGCAAAAGCGGGGATTGCCACTTTTGCCACGGAACAGAACAAATCCACCGCCTTCTCTTTCCGGGGAATCGCCGCCAATATTGGGATAACCGTGGGCCCGCTGATCGGTGCGCTGCTGGCAGGAACTTCCCTTGCATTGTTTATTGCCGGTTCTTTGATCTTTGCCGGGCTGGCGTTAACCCATCGACTGCTGTTGCCAGCCGACTGTGCCAACCCGCCCTGTGAAACACCCGACAGACGGGCATCCTTTGAAATTCTAAAAGACCGCCCATTCCTAGTTTTCAGCTTGGTAACCGTATTCATCTGGGCGCTGTATGCCCAATTTACATTCTCAATTCCGCTTCGTGCTGCTGACATCCTCCCCAATCCGAAAAGTGTCGGCCTCCTGTGGTCATTTACCAGCATAATGATCATCTTCATGCAGGCGCCTATCACCCGCTTCACCTCGACACGCCTGCACCCGCTGCTGATTCTGGCTGCCGGTACGGTTATTATGGGGATAGGATTGGGCAGCGTTATCTGGTCAAGCGGTTTTTACGATCTGCTGCTGAGTGTGGCTATCTTTACCCTGGGTGAAATGCTGGTAATGCCAACGGTTGACACGGTGGTCTCCGAATTGGCCGAACCGCAACTGATCGGTACCTACTTTGGCATTGCGTCACTGGTCTGGGGATTGGGTGAATCCCTTGGAAACGTGGGAGGCGGGCAGTTGATAAATGCTGCCAAGGCCTGGACGGCCCCAACGCTTCCCTGGGTAGTGTTTGCCGCCGCAGGCGGATTATTGGGTTTGGTGCTTTACGGTTTGCATATGTGGCCTGCTCTTGCCAGTCCACTGAGAGGAGCATTGACAAAAAGGTCGGAACGGACGTTGTCGCCCACCGTATCCTGGCGCAAGAAAAGAGGAGAGAACAAGTAATCTGACATCTTTCCCGGTCATTTATTTATTGAATACTACATCATAGATTTCAAGTTTATACCAAGTAAATTTCCCAGCTTCCAACATCCAGGAAACATCAATTTGGGTTGGTATTTTTATACCGTTTACTATACTGTTCCTTTTTACTTCTCCAATGCATTCAATGAGTTGGGCGCTTTCGTCGCTATCTTTGTACCTTAGGGCGCTACTCTTAAGAAAATCGCCATGATCGTCAAAGAAAAAAGTGGCCGATCCTGTAACTCCTTGATAAGTCATGGTAGCTGCAGCTGAATGATCATCGATACTTTCCCAAGTCACATACGGACTCATGGCCGCAGACGGATACAAGGGCAATTCCAGTAAAAATCTCTGTAAGGATGATTGATCAATTTTTTCGTTATTGGCAACATTAACTACCGGTATCAGGGAAGCAAGATTCACTTTCATCTGTCCCTCGCCATTCATAAACAGATCTCTGCCTGTGACATTGACCAAAGGCATTATGGACATGTTTACTTTCCAAAGAAAAGCGGGTTTATCCGTTGTTATATATTGCTCAGCCTCAGCTTTTGACCAATTCTTTTGATCAGGTTTGAGCTTGATGAGTCCGGTTTGTTTGAGGTATACGTTGCGGATTTTTTCTTTACCGACAATTCCTGTATGGGTTAGCCACTTTTGCACGGGAGAGGGTAATGCAGCAAGCATTTGTTCAGATACCACAGTTTTTTCAGTTTCTTTGCTTTGGGATAGAATCGCATGTATTTCTTTATTCGTCTGTATATTAAAATTCCACAACGCGAATCCAAGTATAATCGCAATAAAAATAAGTAAGTTCGGTATAGTGCCAAATTTTGCATCTTGCCATGTGAGAAAAATGAGGAACTGGGAAGTACCAATAGCGACTATAGCTGGCATCCACCACCAATCTTTATTTGCAGAAATAAAGAATAATAATGCGAAAAATAGCAGACCCGAAAACAACCAAAGAATGCCAAGGGGTTTGGAAATATTTTGTGTCAGCTGATCCATCTCCGCGATATGAAACGCCTTAATAAAGCCCATGAAATGTATGAGTCCATGAATGACGATAACAACAATTAAAAAAACTCTCACCGGATTTACCTCCTAACGATTCTACAGGATACAGTGGTTCACCGCCACATTCTGGTACCATTTGTCTAATGCATTCGGTTAATTTTGCCTTTTCTCCTATCTACTTTATTGTCGAATTAATGAAACTATCCTGCACGTAGTTGAACAAGAAAAGGGCGAAAATCAACATTGTGTTTTTACAGAGCCGCCAAAAAAAGAAACCTCCCCAAAAGGAGGTTCCTGCAGCCCTTAAAACCAGAAAGGCCGGCGTCTCGGAAATCCGAAAAATCCGTAAGGTCCTGGAAAGCCATTCCCGTTATACCCGTTATACCCGTTCCCGCCAAATTCACCAAGAGTGCCGTATCCATAAGGAGACAGGGAAAACAACGTTATAAATGGAAGGATGAACGGCAGCAAAACGTTTTCCGCCTTTACACCGTCAGGACGGTCGGCGGTCACCGCATCAATTCTTTTCCCACGGCTGCGAACAAACTCACCTCTTGCTGGAAACGGCTGCAGGACAATTCCCTTGCGATTTACTTCACGAACAATCCCGTAATGTTTGGTGCCCCCATGACATTCTGCACACACCGGCTGACCCAGGAATCGGACTGCGGACTCGTATGATATCGCCACATGGCTCCCCCCTAGTTGTTGAATTCTCCATATACTACGGGGGAGATGTTGAAAAAGCATTCCACACGCGCTGATTCTGTTCCGCATGCGGCCAAAAATGGACGCCTGCCATTGGCAATTGTCCGTGCCCGCTCACCTTCTTGCTGAATTAACTGGTAAGAAAGGGGGTGTATTTGTGATTTTCTATACAGCTCTGGGTGACTCCATCACGGCAGGGAAAGGCACTTCTTCCCCGCATTTTACCTATCCGAACCTGATTACAGCCGACTTGCGAACTCGATCGATCAAGGCACAAAGATTCATTATTGCCCGTAACGGATGGACGAGCAAATCCCTGCTGTCCGCCGTCAGATCCGGGTTCCCCGCCCCCCTGCACCGGGCCTCCACAATCAGCGTCTGGATCGGGGGAAACGATATACGCTGGGCCGGATTCTCTGTGGTTCAAGGTGCGCCTCGAAATTCCCTGCAAAGGGTACTGTCCATTTATGAAAGCAACCTCAATTCGCTGCTGGCAACCATCCGCCGGTTGAGCCGGGCGCAACTGGTCCTGTGCACCCAATACAATCCGTTTCCACATTCTCCTCTGGCAATTGATGCGGTCAGCCAACTGAATGACACCATAACCAAAATGGCCGATCTTCATCACGCGCTGTTGGCCCCGACGCACAAGTGGTTTGCAGGACTTGAACCCCGGTTGATTGCCGGGTACCGGACAGGGAGGCTGGAAGATGCCATGAGAAACTTTCCCTTTGGCCCTTACCCTATTCATCCCAATGATGAAGGCCACCGGGTGATTGCCCGGAATCTGGTTCCTTATGTCAAATGATCCTGACAGATCTTTATTCAACCGCTTCGTACAGCAGATCTGCAATATGAACGGCTTTCATCTTGTCTTCAAGGCCCGCCCGTTTGATGCCAGCCCGCATCTGCAGCAGACATCCGGGGTTGGAAGTTACGACAACAGCCGCCTTCGTTCCTTCCACATGCTTCATCTTGCCGTCAAGAATCTGCATGGACATGTCAAAGTTGGTGATGTTGTAGATGCCTGCCGACCCGCAGCAGCGGTCCGCTTCCGGCAGTTCCACGTACTCCACGCCCGGGATGCTCTTGAGCAGTTCTCTCGGCTGCAGGCGGATTTTCTGCCCGTGGGCCAGGTGGCAGGAATCCTGATAGGTCACACGGTAAGGCAGGGATCTCATTTTTGGCAATGGCAAGGTCGCAAGCAATTCGTTCACGTCCCGCTGGGCATCCACAAACTTCTTGGCCCGCGCTTCCCACTCCGGATCCCCGTGGAACCAGTGATGATATTCTTTCAGCGCCGCGCCGCAGCCCCCTGCGTTGTTGACCATCGCATCGATGCCTGCCCGCTCAAAAGCCTCAATGTTTTGCTTGGCCAGCTCCCGTGCCGCATTTTTGTCACCCGCATGCGCATGCAGAGCTCCACAGCAGGTCTGTCCCTCGAAATAGACCACATCACAGCCAAAAGCGGACAACAGCTTGGCGGTTGCTTCGTTGGTATCAAAGAACATGACATCCATTACGCAGCCTTTGAACAATCCCACCGTCATTCGCTTCTCGCCTTTTGCTGGCAGGAAGTCTTTGCGCTGTTTCCGCTCAGACGGGGAAGCAACGTCCGGAACCGCCTTCTCCATTTCCGACATGCTCTTTGGAAAGAGGTTCATGATGCCGCTTTTCCGGGCAAGGGTTCGCAGTCCCGACTTCTGGTAGAAGTACAGCAAGGTTCCCAACTTCTCCATACGCTTCGGATGGGGGAACAGTTGTTTCATCGTCAGGTTCCGCACGAACCTTGTAACCAACGGACGCGGACGATGGGTTTCCACCACTTCCCGGGCGCCTTCAATCAGGGTTCCATAAGGAACTCCCGCCGGACAAGCCGATTCGCACGCACGACACCCCAGACACAGGTACATATCCGAATCGAATTTTTCCGAGATTTCCAACTGGCCATTAGCCACCGCT
>NZ_BDUF01000053.1:0-14183 GCF_002335525.1 Effusibacillus lacus | reverse complement strand
TCATCATGGCAATCCGCCCGCGGGGGGAAGCGGTCTCCTTTCCCGTCTCCCGATAGGTGGGACAAGCGGGCAGACAGAATCCGCACCGCATGCAGTTCATGATTTCGTCGTAATGCATTGTCTCCATCAGTTCCAGAATGCCGTTCCTTGCATCCGATACGGCATTGGCAATATGAGCCCCTGTCATGGCAGAAAGATTAGCTTGCTGTGTGCTCATTGCATCCACATCCGTTTCCGTGAGCGTGATGATCTTGTTCGACGTTGCTTACCACCACGCGGCGTCTGGTATCCCTGGCAAACAGCTTGCCGGGGTTCATGATGCCTTGCGGGTCGATGGCCCGTTTCAGCGATTTCATCACTTCAATGCCCGTCTCCCCAACTTTCAGGGACAGGTAGTTCATCTTGGCGGCACCCACTCCGTGCTCACCGGTAATGGTACCGCCAAGCTTGATGGCAGCCAGGAAGATCTCCTCAAATGCCTGTTCCACCCGGTGAATCTCTTCTTTGTCCCGTTCGTCGGTCATGCATGTGGGGTGCAGGTTGCCATCACCAGCATGTCCAAAAGTACAGATCTCAACGTTGTATTTCTTTGCGATCACGTTGATCTGTTCCACCATCTCAGCCAGCCGGGCGCGCGGAACGGTTGCATCTTCAAGGATGGTCGTCGGGCGGACTCTCGCCAGTGCGGACAATGCAAAGCGGCGGGCCTGCATCAGCTTGGCGCCTTCTTCCAGTGAATCGGCCACCTTCACTTCGACAGCTCCTTCTTTGCGGCAGATCTCGGCAATCTTCTGAATATCCCGTTCCACTACCGCTTCCGGTCCATCCTGTTCGATCATCAGAATGGCCCCCATATCGGTCGGAAGACCGATCCGGGCAAAATCTTCCACCACCCGAATCGTCGGATTGTCAAGAAACTCCAGGGTAGCCGGGATGATTCGCTCCGCAATGATTCTTGACACGGCCCGGGCCGACCCGGTGAGATCCCGGAACATGGCCAGCATGGTGCGCTTGGTCTCCGGGAGCGGAATCAGCTTGGCTGTCGCTTCCGTAATAATCGCCAGTGTTCCTTCCGAACCGACAAGCAGTTTGGTCAGGTCATAGCCAGCCACGTCTTTGGCCGATTTGCCGCCGGTGCGGAGAATCTCTCCATTGGGAAGCACCGCTTGCAGCCCCATGATGTAGTCTTTGGTCACGCCATATTTCAAGCCGCGCAGGCCGCCGGCACATTCCGCAATATTGCCGCCCAGGGTGGAGATGTTCATGCTTCCCGGATCCGGCGGGTAGAACAGACCCATTTTTTCCACTTCCCGGTGCAGGTTGGCGGTAATTACACCCGGTTGGAAGGTAGTGGTCAGGTTGTCCTGGTCAATCTCGAGGATCTGGTTCAGCCTGGTCAGGACAATCACGAGTCCCCCTTCAACAGGAACCGTACCTGCGGACAGGTTGGATCCGGAACCCCGGGACACAATCTTGATGTTTTCCCGTGCGCAGACTTTGACAATGGCAGCCACTTCCTCCGCAGTCCCCGGTACTGCCACACCGTCCGGCAGGCTCTGATACAGAGGCGTTGCATCATAGGAGTAAGCGAGGCAATCTTCCGGAGTGTCCATGACCCAGTTGTCTCCGACTATGGCCCGCAGTTCTTTTGCTATATGAGGCTTTAACATACGTGTTCCCCCTCAAGATGGAATCGCTTACAAAGTTCAAATTAAGTTCATTATATCACAGAGGTATGATGACCTGAACAATTTAAATTTACGAAGCTCAAATAAAAATAAGGTCCTTCGGGGACCTTATCTCTGCCTGCAAAACCTTTTTCGGGAAACCGCCTGGTGCTCGGTGTCAATGAGCAGTCAAGACCGCCCAAAGGCGGAACCCTTACGATGTCTTCCCCTTGTGCCGGCGATGGCTTTCCAACCCCTGCATCGTGTTGTCGATGTGGTCGTACATCGTCTTGCGGGATATGTCCGGGTTCTTCGCTTCGATGGCCTTGTAAATTTGAATATGCTGGTACAGCAAATCGCGTGAGCTGCCGGCCACTTCCCGCATGCGGCTCATCATGCTTTGCATGGTCGGGGCAATGGTTTGAATCAAGGACAGCAGCATGGAATTGCCGGAAGCTTTGGCCACCGCCATATGGAACCGAAAATCGGCCTCCACGCTCTCCGTCTCCGATTCCTGGTAAGCGCCCATTATATCAAGCGCCCGTCTCATCTCTTCCAAATTTTCTTCTGTCCGGTTGCGGGCCGCCATCTCAGCCGCACCCACCTCAAGAATCTTCCGGACCTCCAGCAACTCTACCAGATCATCGCCCTTCATCAATGCGATGTTCATTGGTTCCTGAAAATTCTCCAAATCAATGCTTCTGACAAAAGATCCTTCCCCGTGCCGGATATCAATTAAACCCTTGGCCTGCAAAGCGGAGAAAGCCTCTCGCACGGTGGCTCTTCCCACATTCAGCATCTCTGACATTTCAATCAAGGTCGGCAGCTTGTCTCCCGGTTTATATACACCTTTCTCAATCAACGACTGGATATGACTGGCAACTTGCTCATATACTTTTTGAGTTTTAAGTTTGTACATAACTCCACCCCTTGTTCTGATGAAAGGGCATTCCTCTGAATGATATTACTATACCACACCGGATTGTTTCTGTAACTTACGCAACTCACTGTTGAAAAGTGGAATTTTTTTGTATGATTAAATCATTTAAAAAAAAGGGGGGCCACCCGTGCCGTACACCGTCTGGACAAACGGAAATTATACAATATCCACCGACAGGAACCATCTTGATCTGCAAACCATCTATAACTATCTGCACTTTGAATCCTACTGGGCAAAGGGCATTCCGATGGATGTCCTGGAGAAGTCCGTTGCAGGCAGCGCTTTGTGCTTTGGCATCTACAAGGGGAATCCGTCGGAGAGTCCGACGAAACAAATCGGCTTTGCGAGGGTCATATCCGACCTGGCAACTTTTGCTTGGCTGGCGGATGTGTTTGTTCTACCGGAATACAGGGGACAAGGACTGTCCAAATGGCTCGTCGGAGTGATCGTTCAACATCCTGAATTGCAAGGATTGAGGCGCTTTATGCTGGCAACCAACGATGCCCATGGCCTGTACGAAAAATATGGCTTCGTGCCTATGGATCAACCGGAACGGTTCATGCAGATTGCCCCTGGAACATCCGTTTATCAAGTCTAGCGAAAGCGGATATTGCAGCGCTCACTGGAAAAAGCGGCCTGCCAATCGGGGCAAGCCGCTTTGTTTTTGTCCAATCTGGATTAGTTGAGGTCGTTGCCCAACTCAATCCTCTTATCGGTCTTCGCTATTTCCACCAGGTCGAAGGGGGTTGTAATTACTTGCGCATACATCTTCCCCGGTTCCGGGTTGCGTTGTTCAAACTTCACCACAACCCGATTCTTTTCTTCGATCACTTTCGTGATTGTCAATCCGTACCCCGCATTTGGTTTCTCTCCACGGCTTACGAGAATATAGGTTTTGCCGCCGGTGGTTTTGGTGTGAAGGCCGGGAGTGCCTTTGACGCTGCCAGCCCAATTTTTCAGTTCATCGCTTGCTTTTGAGAGATCCACTTTATGAAACGTCATCTCCTGCCCTCCCAAATGGCTTTGGAGCCGGTCAAACAAGCGGGCGATCAGAGTCGCCATCTCCGCTCTCGTCAGAGAATCGTCCGGTCGGAACAGCCCGCTGTTCCCCATCATGATTCCAAGGTGATACACATGGGAAATGGCAGATTGTTCCTCGCTGCTCAGTTTCCCGATATCGGAAAAAGGGGCCGGGTTTCCACCGGCAACCCCGGTGTTCAGGGCGGGCACCGCGCGGGAAATCCACAAAGCGGCTTCCGCTCTTCTTACAGGCCATTCAGGCTCAAACTTGCCGGTGGAGCCTTTTGCAATAATGGACCGGTTCAAGGCAGTCTCAATAAACGGATGAGACCAGCGGTCAACCGGCACGTCCGCGAATGTTGCGGTGCTGGTCTTATCCAGGGATTGCCCGGTGGATCTCAGTATAAGAGTAACCACCTGCTCCCGGGTCGCAGCCTGTTCCGGAGCAAACTTTCCTTCACCGACTCCTTTGACAATTCCTGCCTGGTACATTCTCATTATGTCCGGTTTGGCCCAGTGGTTCTCAATATCCACGAAGACCCGGGCCGTATCGTCAAAGGGCATGGTGGCACTGCCGGTCCCGATGGCTCCCAGTACGACAGCACCCGTTGCTATAAGTGCGACAATCTTACTCTTCAGCATATTCATCCCCTCCGTATCCATTCTTCCCATCATATAGTTTCGGATGTTGCATTGCATATCTTTCCGTTGTTTCCAAAATGTCTGACGGGCAGGGAGGGAACTTCGTTACATCAAGACCTGCTCTTGTAAGCAGGAAGCAGTTTTTCCATGTTGACCGTACGGCGTTTCTCCCAAGTGGCGGGATTGTCCGGGTCAAACTGCTCCAGCCAGTCTATCACTTCTTTGGTAATCGGTGTCGGTGTCGAAGCGCCGGAAGTGACGCCCACGATCTTCTTGCCAACCAGCCATTGCGGATCTATCTCTGTCACATCCTCAACCCGGTAGGCGGGAACGCCTCCCATCTCCTCAGCAACTTGCGCCAATCGATTGGAGTTGTTGCTGCGGGGATCCCCTACAACAATTACGATGTCTGTATGTTTGGCCTGTTCGGCGACAGCTTCCTGTCGGACCTGGGTCGCCAGGCAAATTTCATTGTGGATCTCCGCATGGGGATACACTTCAAGAATTCGATTCATCAGCTCTTTGACGTCCCATTGGCTCATGGTGGTCTGATTGGTGACAAGAATCTTATCGGTTGTCAGCTTGATGTGCCGCAAGTCTTCGATTCGTCCGACCAGGTGCACACGATCCGGCGCGACCCCAATCGCCCCTTCCGGTTCCGGGTGTCCCTTCTTGCCGATATAAAGCACTTCGTACCCTTCGGCTGTTTTCTCCCGAATCAGGTCGTGGGTCTTGGTCACATCGGGACAGGTGGCATCCACAACCGTCAGTCCTTTCTCCCGGGCACGCCGGCGTACTTCCGGTGACACACCGTGGGCGGTAAAAACAACGGTTCCTTTGTCGATCTGGTCGAGCAATGCCAGACGGTTGTCTCCGTCCAGCGTAATGATACCCTCCCGTTCGAATGCTTCGACTACGTGACGATTATGCACAATCATGCCAAGTATATAGATCGGACGGGGCAGATTCAGATCCTTGACCGCCTGCTGGGCAAGCACCATGGCATCCACCACGCCATAACAGTAGCCTCTCGGCGTAATCTTCAACACTTCCATAAAAAAAGACCTCCCTGCTTGAAAACCCGGCATTCAAAATCCGCAACGGATGAATGCCAGGCAAAATTCAGGTAGGTCTAGTATACCATAGCCTCTTCAGTTTCTCCCGACATTTCAGGAGGAGGCTTCTGGCGGGTTATGACAAAGCAGCTTTCAATTGGGCTTCATTGTGGAAACCGACCAGCGTCTTCTCCACTTTCCCGTTGTTTAACACAAGCAGCGTCGGGATGCTCATGACCCCGAACCGCTGGGCTAACGACGGCTCATCATCCACGTTGACTTTTGCAAACTTGATGCCGGGCATCTCGCTTGCCAATTTTTCAATCACAGGCGTTTGCATCCGGCAGGGTCCGCACCATGTCGCCCAAAAATCCACCAGCACCTTGCCGCTTTGAATGGCTTGGTCGAAGTTGGCCGTTGTCAAATTCTGCACATTTGCCATTTTCGACCCTCCTTTCTTCTCTTGATTGTTTTCAGTATACTCCAGCCGAATCCCGGATGTATGTAAGCCAGTTAACAAAAATATCCCCAAGGGCAAAACCATGCAAGCTAACGCCGGAGCAGTGTGCTATTATAGTATCGAATCTCGGGACACATTGACAGGCGGTGACTGCAAACCACATGATCGCCTTTTTTCAGCAAAGCTTCTGGACAATCCTATACGTCTTATGGTTCTCCACACTTGCCGTTCTGCTGGTAATGGAAAAGCGGAACCCCGCAAAGACGCTTGCGTGGCTGACTGTATTGGCCGCCTTTCCGGTAGTCGGTTTCGTGCTTTATCTCATTTTTGGCCAGAAGTACCGAAAACACAGGCGGTTACAATCCAAGTCCCTGCCCCAGGAGTTCTCCAACTCACTGCGCCAGCACGCTACCCAGCACATGAACCGGACGGACGAATTGTCCAACGGTTCGACCAACCAAACCAAGTGGATGCGCCTGCTGTTGGCCAATTCGAGTGCACCCGTATCGGAAAACAACCGGATTCAGGTCTTTCAGGACGGCGAAGCGGCTTTTCAATCAATAAAGAAAGCACTGGCTGAGGCTAAGCATCATATTCATCTGGAATTTTATATCATCCGTGATGACCAGATCGGACGGGAAATCCAATCCATCCTGATACAAAAAGCCCGTGAGGGAGTCCGTGTCAGGGTGATCTATGACGGCATGGGAAGCCGCAAATTGAGTCGCTCCTACATATCCGAACTAAAGCGGGCGGGTGTTGAAATCATAGGTTTCCTGCCCGTTTATTTTCCCTGGCTTACAAGCCGCATCAATTTCCGAAATCATCGAAAGATCCTTGTGATCGACGGAACCATCGGATTCACCGGCGGCTTTAATATTGGGGATGAATACCTGGGGAAAGGTCCGCTCGGCTATTGGCGGGATACCCTTCTGCGAATCGAAGGGGAAGCGGTCTATTATCTTCAATTCATATTTCTGAAGGATTGGTATGTGGGCTGCAACCAGTATATTACCGAACCGGAATACTTTCCGATTCAGCCTGCCTGCGGCAGTCAACTTGTTCAGATCACGGAAAGCGGTCCCGATTCCGATTGGGAGTCGATTTGGCAGGCGCACTTCTCCATGATTGCTTCGGCACAGAAGACAATTCATATCATCTCGCCTTATCTGATCCCGGACGACAGCATGCTGATGGCTCTCAAAACTGCAGCCTTAAGCGGTCTCGATGTGCGAATCATCCTGCCGGCTAAACCTGAATATTACATTGTGTATTATGCTACTCGATCCTACTTTGAAGAATTGTTGCGGGCAGGGGTTAAGATTTACGCATACAAAAAAGGGTTCATCCATTCCAAGGTGGTACTGATCGATGGGGAAGTGGCGTCGGTAGGAACCGCCAATTTGGACATGCGCAGTTTCCAATACAATTTTGAAGTGAATGCCATTATTTACGACAAAGAGTTGGCGCAGCAACAGGAAGCCGCCTTCCGACAAGACATGGCAGACAGCGAGGAAATAACCCTGGACAGTTATCTGCAAGGGCACACGATTGGCAAGAGGTTTCTTGAATCGTCGGCGAGGTTGTTTTCCCCTTTGTTGTGAGGGAACAATCTCTTTCATAATGCAAAAGACAACTGTTCTTCTTTGAGACATTTCCAGTCTGACCGGGAATTGGTTATGGAAAGGGATTCCTTGGCGAATCCCCATTGTTCAAGCAACGGAGCAACCTTCTCATGGAACCTTTGAGCAAACTGCTCTTCTGCATACGTTCCTTTATATAGACTTCGATAGCAGGAGATCAGGTTGGAATAATGTCGTTCCAATTGGGCAAAAAACCATGGTTTCACCTCCGGCTTCAAACGGAGAAGTGATGCGAAAACGAAAGAAGCATCCGACTCTTTTGCATGTTGAAGCAACCGGTCCAGAGTCGACTCATCATCCGTCAGGAACGGAAGAACGGGTGCCAGGAAAATTCCTGCCCGAATCCCGGCCTCCCTAAGTTTCCTGACAGTTGCAAACCGGGCTTGTGGGTGAGGGGACTCAGGCTCCATCGAACGCCATATTCTTACGTCCAGCGTATTGATCGATATATTGACAGAACATTCGGTTCGCGAACTCAACTCCTGCAGCAAATCCAGATCGCGTATAATCAAGGGAGAGCGGGTGGTAATGGTCGTCGGAATCCGGTATTGAACCAGAATCTCCAGAATTCTTCTTGTGAGCCCGCGCTGTTTCTCCAATGGCTGATAAGGATCCGTGGCCGTACCAATTGCAACCCGACCGCCGCGCCACCTTCCTTTGGCCAACTCCCGTCTGAGCACTTCAGGAGCATCCTCTTTGACAAACAGATGGGTGCGGAAAGTATCATCCGTCCCCATTCCGAGAAATGAATGGGTGTTTCTTGCATAACAAAAAGCACATCCATGGGAACAGCCGCGATAGGGATTGATGGACCAGGTAAACGGCATGGCCGGCGTTGTCACCCGGTTCAGTACCGTCTTGCTTTTGATCTTGAAGATCCGGCGATTGTTCATGGGAACCTCCCGAGCAACAAAATGCGAACGTTTATTCGTATTTTATCATATCGCCGAAAAAAGTAAACCATCCCCACAATGGAAAAAACTGCCGGTTTACGGCAGTCTCAGACTGGTCGACTCGTGGAAATGATTCCGTTCGATCACGAACCAATGTCTTTTCTTATCCGTTTCTGGCGGCAGGTCTTCCGTGATTTCCACAGGAACCCGATCATCGTCCACTTCCAGGATGTAGGGCAGTTTTCTCACAGCCTTCAGAGAACGAACATTATCCGCTTCAATGCCCAGAAATACCCGGTGGATATCCGGTCTCTCGGCAAAAAGCAGCCTCAGCATCGCATCTTTCGCCGTTCGGTTGGCACCGGTCCCCCAAACCTTTTGCACCAACGACGTGCCGAGAAATCCGTATCCTTTATCCGGATCCAGCTTGCGGACCTGAATCAGCCCTATAACTTCCCCTTTCAACAGGATTACCCGAGACAGAGACCACCCCAACACTTCCTCCGCCAGGAATCCTTCCAGCTCCGGCCGGGAAATGCCAAACAGTCTATGCAGCAATTCTGCATATTCAGCGCCCAACTCCTGCAACCGAATCCGATCCAAAATCTTGCTGATGCCTCCCTCAGCGGTTGCCCCCGGCGGGCGGTCCGTTTTTGTCGTTGCTCCCGAGGATCAGATCAAACGCACGCACCTTGAGCAGGGACTGGAAGGCGATCAGGATAAAAGGAGCCAGCAGCAACCCGATAAATCCGGCAGCCTGATAGCCTGCATACATCACGACGATGGTGGCGAGCGGATCCAGTCCGATCGTATTGGCCAGGATTCGCGGCTCCATCACCTGGCGAACCACAACAATCAGTCCGTATACAATCAAAAGTCCGATTCCCAGTCGGATGTCCCCGGTAATCAGGGAAAAAGCTGCCCAAGGCACAAACAGCGTCCCAGTGCCCAACAAAGGCAGAATATCCAGGAAAGCTGCCAGCAGCGAGAGGGAAAATGCATAGGGCACCTGAAGAATCAACAAACCGGCAAGCACCTGAACAGCCGTAATCGTAATCAGGATCGTCTGTCCCCGGATATAACCCCCGATGGCCGCAGCAAGGTCTGCGTAGACAACCTTCCCCTTCTGCTTCACATCTACCGGCATCCAGGTTCCGATCTTCCGTTTGAAATGCAGGAAATCCTTGCTGACAAAATACCCGATGAACACCGAAAGCAGCAGAATCACCACCAGGTTGGGAACGGAACTGATGCCGTGCAAAGCGGCCTGTGCCGCAGACACTCCCAGTTTGCCGAGCGATTCCCCAAGCACCATCAGGTTTTCGTTGATTTTGGTCTTCAGTTCATCCGTCAAGTTGGTGTTGTAGATTTCTATCAGGCGGGTCACGTCACCGTAGAACCGATCCACCACCAACTGTGACCAATAGGGGATTTTCTTCGCCAGATCAGCCAGTTCAATGACCAGTTTGGCGCTCAGGACGACCACGAGGGCAACGCCTCCCCCGAACACCAACAGCAACGCGATCAAGGAGGAAATCCAGCGGGGAATTCTTGCCTTGCTGCTGAGAAGCCGAACCAGCGGTTCAATCAACAAAGCTATGAGAATTCCAATAATCAAAGGAATGACAAAGGGAACCAGCCATTTCAGGATCACATAGACCAGTAAGACGGCAACCAGAAACAAGGCTGTATTGATCAGTTGTCGGCGGTATTTCAGTATTAAATCCAGCATGAAAACCCTCCGGTTTGTTTACCCAAAATATAGCAAACTGTTCTTTCTTTAACAATTGTAGCCAAACTGGAAGAAATCAAACTTTGCTTCTATAGTATACGGGACAAACCAAGGCGCTAGAATCACCCCTTTTAATCCGGCCACCCCGTCGCCCCCCTTCCCCCGGCTCCCCGGCACCCGGGTACGAATAAGGTATTTGAAAGTCCTTATTTTAGATGGAATCCTCGATAAACAGCAATAAAGGATTCCCAGGCTCCTATTTCGGGTTTCTGGATGGTTCAGGTATCAAGATCCCCCGGATAGTAGCCTAAAAATCCGTTATTTGTAAAAACATATCCATTTTATTAAGAAATAGTGGATCGAGAATCAGTTATTTTCGGTTCCAAGCGAATCAGAGTCCCGTTGCGTCCGCCTGTTCCAGTACACGGATCAACTGGTTGTGAATATGTCCATTGGTGGCGGCTATATGACGAACCTCCAGGTTGTATTCGTTTCCTTCCGTATCCGTAACCCTGCCGCCCGCTTCCTGCACCAGCAAGCTTCCGGCAGCCAAATCCCATGCGTTCAGATCAATCTCCCAGAAACCGCTGAGGCGCCCGCAGGCCACATACGCCATGTGAAGAGCGGCCGATCCTGCGGCTCGAATGTTGCGGCAGACAGGAGTAAGAGCAGCCATCCCACGCAGATTTACTTCACGTGCCCATTCCCTGTCACCGGGAAAACCTGTCGCCAATAAACTGACGGATAAAGTTTCCTCTTCCGACACATGTATGGGTTCCCCGTTCATATAGGCACCCCCACCGCGCCGTGCCGAGAACATCTCATCCCGGAGCGGATCATAAATGACCCCGGCAATCACTTCCCCACGGTGGGCCAATGCAATGGAAACGGTACACCCCGGAAAACCGTGAACGAAGTTGGTGGTGCCGTCAATCGGATCGACAATCCACAAGTATTCTGCCGACAACGCTTTGGCCAGTGCTTCTGCCGATGCGGCGGATCCCGGCGCCACTCCCTCTTCCCCAAGAATTTTATGTTCGGGAAAAGCAGCCAACAGTTCCGTGCGGATCACCGCTTCCGATTGCTTGTCCACTTCTGTTACAAGGTCTACGTTTGATGTTTTTTCCCCTACTTCTCTTGCCCGGCCAATGCGGTCCCGGATTAGATGCCCCGCTTCGCGTGCAGCCGCTTCCGCCACACTGGTAAACCTGTCATGCATGTTGGTGCCTCCTGAACTCCAATGTTTCCTCTAATGTATCGGAAACGGCCTTTTTTTACAACGAGGTTTGCCCTCCTGCTAAATATACCATAAGAAAGCCCTCCTATCAGGAGCCCAGTCATCGGCAGCAAACAGGTTCCGGTGGAATAGCACCGGAAGGTGTGTTATTGTGAGAGTTGGGAGGTTGAGCTATGAAGAGGAAAATCGCCTTACTTACTCTGAGTGCTATGCTTGCAGCCGGACTGGCGACAGGGTGCGGCACAGCGGAACCGGGCAAACCGGCACCTGCCCAAGGCAACCAGGGGCAGCAGGGACAGGCTCCCGCAAACCAATCGCCCACCGCATCCAAGCACAACAAGTACAAAGAACCGCCCCAGATGGTAATCGATCCGGCCAAAAGTTATTTTGCCACCCTGCATACCAGCAAAGGGGACATCAAGATCCAACTTTATGCCAAGGATGCTCCGGTTACGGTCAACAACTTTGTTTTCCTGGCAAGGGACAAATTCTACGACGGAATTAAGTTCCATCGCATAATTAAAGGTTTCATGATCCAGACCGGCGATCCGCTTGGGAACGGCACCGGAGGCCCGGGATACAAGTTCAAGGACGAACTTCCGCCCAAATACCCTTATGAACCGGGAGTCGTCGCCATGGCCAACTCGGGTCCCAACACAAACGGAAGCCAATTTTTCATTGGGAACGGGGATGAAGTCAAGGTTCTTCAGCAAATGCCGAACTACACCGTTTTTGGCAAAGTGATCGAAGGAATGGACGTCGTTCAAAAAATCTCCTCGGTACCAACACGCCTGGGTCCTGATGGGGCGATGAGCGTCCCGAAAGAGGAAGTAATCATCAAATCTGTAACCATCGAAGAAAAATAGCATCAAGTTACGGGCATATATTTGCCCGGGGGCAAATTCAAGGACCCTGGTAGCGTTATTGACAGCTGAATTTTAAGATATGAATGAAGGGGCTGTCTCAAAAGTCATAAGACAGCCCGCCTGTGTTTCGAAATAACGGTGTTTTTCACCGCTATACTTGTCGAATCATTGCGATTCTTAGAATAAGGTTCTTTTTCACCGCTATTTAGCGGTTCTTTATTGCCCACCAAGGAGAAACCTCTTAAATAACGTTGAAAATCATCACTATTTCGAAAACCACCGCTTAGATTTCTAAAATAGCCTTGAAAATCACCGTAATTTTTTCAATATGGGCCATCCTCATTGCTTCTTCCTGAACCAGGAAGTGTTCAAACAACCACTTTTGGGAAAGCCCCATGCAAGTGTTACCGATAGGTTTTATTGTTCAGCCGTACGTACCCGATGGGCTTGTGAGTAAAATGAATCACCGCTTGTTTCCGGTTTCCCATGTTGTTTTCTGCGGGAATGTATTTTCCGCGGATCTCAATCCGCTTGCCGTCCGCCTTATCAAACACCCCCAGCCGCTCCGGGAACCCGTCCCTGTCTCCGAACCTCATGGTAACAAGCACGTTATGCTGCGTATCCACATCCGCATCTTCCGGGTTGTCCAGAACTTTTGTGATTTTTATGAGAAGGCGCTGATGCATTCCGCCTCTTCGATCCGTGTCATCGGCCAAAACCTTCATGACTGTGCCTTCAACCGTGACCAGGTATTCCTTCCGTTTTCTCTTCTTGATAATGACCGTTACACAGGCAATCAGCAGAACCAGGAGCAGTACTGTCAGCCAAAACAAGGTCCATCCGTTCCCCCAGGGCCATTGCATGCAATCACCTCATACCATCAGCTTCACATGTGACAGACACCTTGTCAATCTTACACCATTTTCAGCATTAAAGTTGTGATTAATTGACAATTTTGACTCCCTGTGAAGGAAGAATGGTATAGCCTTGGGGTTTCCAAGTTGTACCGTCCCATTTGTACGTGGTTTGCACGTCAAACAGGATATTGGCGTGAGCGGCCATCCATACAGCCTGTTTGGAGACCAGTTCCATCTTCCCGTCATTGTCGGCATCTGTCCAGTTCCATTCATGTGCAGGGTCTGCTTGCGGTTTCTGGCCAGACATGTTGGGGTTTCCGGTCGCAGCTGTATGTTCTTCATCCGTTTGCAAAATCCAGTACCTGCCGGTAAGCGGGTCGGTCAGTTCATATTTGTTGCCGTTGACCAAGCGCAGCTTGAATTCGGGAGCCCGGTTGTTGTCGATCTTCATTTCTTCCAGTTTTTTGTCCTGAAGCAGAGTGAACAAAGTAAGTTCGACATTCCCCTTGCCAGTTCCGCCCCGATCCATCTTCAGAGCAATCTCTTTCCTGCCGTCGGCGGTCAAATCCACAATTGCCAGATCAATCGGTTTCACGTGGGAATCGTAAACGGACTCCGCCTCTTGGTTCCAACCGTCGCCTTCAATCCGAACCTTAATCTTCTTGACCGCGAGCTGGTTGGAATCTTGCTTGTCAAAGCCCAGCAAAGAGATGGTCTCTGCCTTCCCGTCACCGTCAAGATCCTGTTTTGCCATGTATATGGTTTCTCCTTCTGTCTGGGTCACAACAGTCGGAGTGGTTGTGTTGGGGGTTGGATTGTTCATGGGGGCGGGACTGACGGCTGGCTTGTCCGAACAACCTGCCGCCATTAGAACCGTAACGAGTGACATTGAGAGCAATGATTTTTTCATCCGACTCCATCTCCTTCCTATGAGTCCAGTTTACAACAGAAATAGACAAAAAGCGACGGACGCCCCCGACAAAAGCAGGCTATCATGCCAGTAATAAAAACAAAAGCGGCTTCAGCCCGAAAGGACCAAAACCGCTGTTGCATCAATTCCATTATTCAGCCAGAACCTTCTTCAGTTCTTCCGTCAACACGGGCACCACTTCGAACAGATCGCCCACGATGCCGTAGTCCGCAACCTTGAAGATCGGGGCTTCCGGATCTT
>NZ_BDUF01000052.1 GCF_002335525.1 Effusibacillus lacus | reverse complement strand
TTGTTTGCTAGATTGGCTATGCTTCATAGTAAGCGTCCTCCTCTTAATTAGGGCAGTGAATGTGCTCCATTCCGAGACCCAGCATACAGGAGGCACTCTTTCTTTTGCAAACCACAATTTAATTCATTACAGGAATAGCTCCTAGTCCTTTTTTCTCAAGATCATAGACTGAAAATGCGGATTCCTTGCACCAAATCCGTAACGAATACTGCAGTTCCAGATATATAAATCTCCATAGCAGCGGACCCATTTTTCCTCGCTTTGACTGCCACCCTTCCATCTCTGTCAATCTCTTGGCCTTGTTCAACCACAAATTCTACTGAGTCCAGTTTGGGGTTCATGTAGGTTAGATAATAGGCCCCCATAACACCAGATGCAGTACCGGTTACCGGATCTTCCGTCGTCCCGGAATAAGGCGACGAAAAATGCCTGGCATGTATAAAAGCATTCTTATCATAGGTTTCCAAACAAAAAGGATGCACAGATGATTTCGGGTTTTCGCGTAGAATTTCTGGGAACCATTCATTGATTGGCCTCATTCGCTTGAAACTATCCAATTTTTTATTGGCACCAATAGGGTCCAGATACCCGTACTTCCATAAAAAACGGGAAGGTTCTGATCAATCTCCTCTGCTGTTATCCCAATAGATTCAGCCAATTTACCTACATCACCTTTAAAGGGCATAAACTCAGGTGTATCCTGCTTCATCGTTATCAAAAGTGTGTTGTCTTGAGTTTGGGAAAAATCAATTGGCAATTGGCCAACCTCGGTTTCGATTAGGAGAGAATCGCGCCCCTCCAAAAATCCCTTGGATTTCAGACAATACAATGAAGCCATTGTAGCGTGTCCGCATAAATTAATTTCATGCCCCGGGGTAAAGTATCTGATCCTTAAGTCAGCTCTGTCAGAATTCATTACAAACGCGGTTTCATTAAACCCAACCTTAAGGGCGATCTCTTGCATTTCCCGCTCGCTAAGGGTATCCGCATCTAATACAACACCTGCTGGATTTCCCATATTGGGGATCGTGGAGAACGCATCGTAATGATGAACTTTTATCTTATTCATAGTTGACCCCTTTTCTCATTGAGATCCACTTCAGTAAAGTGTTCAACAACTGGAAACGGGTCATAATAATGATGCAGCAACCGCTTCCATTCTTGATATTCTTCTGATCCCCGGAATCCAACGGTATGGTCTTCTAAGGTTTCCCACCAAACTAACAGCAGATATTTGTTTTGGATTTCCATACATTTATGGAGTTCGTGATTGACATACCCTTTCATGCTCGAGATAATCGATGAGGCTTGGCGAAAGGAATTTTCAAATTCAGCAGTTTGCGATGGAATTACATGAAGGTAGGCGGCTTCAAGAATCACTAGTAATTTCCCCCTCAAAAAGAGACCATAGCACCGCGTTCATCAAACATAGCGGTTGGATTCCATTCAACTTCCCAAAGTTTCGAGTCTTGTTAACTGACTTCTATTCGGTACCATAATGTTCCTCCAAAATGTGAAAAAGAACTCTCGATAGAAAATACGCTTTAGCCTTATATGAACAGTCTTTCTCTTAAAAGCAAAAACCACTTGGACCATAAGGATCCAAGTGGTTTCTTGTGCCTAGCGACGACCTACTCTCCCGGGGCTCGTGCCCAAGTACCATCGGCGCTGGAGAGCTTAACTTCCGTGTTCGGGATGGGAACGGGTGTGT
>NZ_BDUF01000051.1:16791-29255 GCF_002335525.1 Effusibacillus lacus | reverse complement strand
TTAATTCTGTTGTTGTCAGTGTAATCGTCTCCTGTCCCATGGTGACATTTTCACAGACGAGTTACAGGGTGACAATATCACAGAACAACTACAATGGAAAACTGACTCATTGCAACCGGGCGGGTCATCTGATATAATTGCTTTTGTCTGTTTAATGATGCTATGGCCACAACTATAGCGGAAAGAGGTGAACTGAAATGAAACCAGGGATTCATCCTGAATACAAATTGACGACTGTTACCTGCGCTTGCGGCAACAAATTCGAATCCGGTTCTGTCAAGGAGAACCTGCGCGTCGAGATTTGCTCCCAATGCCATCCGTTCTTCACCGGCAAGCAGAAGTTTGTCGATGCAGGCGGTCGAGTTGATCGATTCAAGAAGAAGTACAACCGCTAATCGGTTCCGCTTACGAACCTGATCCACTTGAGAAGCGCCTGCAGGCGCTTTTTTTCTTGCCGTCACTAAAGGAATTTGTTGCATTTTGTCGAAAGGAATACCCAAGTTGTTTTTCCGATATCCTAACCAAGAAGGGCAGATACAAATTGGCTCAGCTGTATTTTCGTTATGGTGCCATGAACAGCGGCAAATCCATAGAAATCCTGAAGGTAGCCCACAATTACGAAGAGCAAAACAAAGGGGTTCTGATCTTTACATCAGCGATTGATGACCGGGATGAAATGGGGTATGTCTCGTCGAGAATTGGCATTAGACGAAAAGCCATACCCGTTTTTGATGATACAGACATTTTTTCTGTCGTTCAGGATTCCAACCATCGGGTTTACTGTGTTCTTGTGGATGAGGTCCAGTTTTTAAAGAAGGAGCAAATCCTTCAATTGGTTCGAATTGTGGATGAGCTTTCTATACCTGTAATTGGTTTTGGATTAAAAAACGATTTCCGGAACGAATTGTTTGAGGGAAGCAAATATATGCTGTTATATGCTGACAAAATTGAGGAAATGAAAACCATTTGCTGGTTTTGCGAGCGAAAAGCGACAATGGCTTTGCGTGTGGATGAGAATAAAAAGCCGGTCTACACAGGAGAACAAATTCAGATTGGCGGGAACGACTCTTACTTTCCGGTCTGCCGAAAATGCCATGCCAACCCTCCGCTTTAATTTTCCAAATATGATTTGGACCCTCTTCGGGCAAGCTAATATCACCCGAAGGAGGTGGTGTTGTGCGAACCGGCAAATGGGTCGCATGGACGTTGCTGGGTGCAGTGACAGTTGGCGTGCTGGCAGGTTGCGGACAGGGCAATCCAGGCATCAATGGACGCATGCAGTCGACAGGCAGGGAACCTCTTTACGACAATCGGGGAATCGACATTGACGGAGATGGGGACCGTGCGTGGCTGTCGGGCCACAACAACATTAACAATCCACCGGTGAATCTGCGCAACTTTGCTCCGCTTGGCGGAGGATACAGAGATATGACGGCAGATCCCTATTCGGGCGGCTTGACGGCCGACCGGATTGCGGATTTGGCCCAATCCATCCAGGGTGTGGACAATGCCAGCGTGGTTGTGAACGGCCAGACAGCGATTGTGGGACTTACCCTGCACCGCCATGTGCCAAGGGAACGGGCCGAGGCAATCAAGCAGGAGGTCCGACAGCTTTTGATGGTTCAGGCGCCGGTCTTCAGGTCGGTACGGATAACAACCGACAGGGCCATGGCACGCCGCGTATTTGACGCATCCCGAAATGTCCGCAATGGACAGCCACTCAGCACACAAGACCGGGAGTTTCAGCAATTGCTGAAAGACATTCCGGAAGTGATACCTCGCTAAGGGAAGGGAAACTTGTTCCCGGCTGTTGACAACTTCTTGTCAGCAGCTTTTTACATACAACCAGAAAAGACAGCGGAGAGAAACTATGCAATTCAAAAAACAGGTGGATCAATGGATAGCCGACAACAAGCTGGTCAAAATTGAAGTCTTGAAGGGCCGCGGGGTTCGTCAAACGTTGTTGGGCCGAATCCTGAAATTTGATGTAGACGACCGCATTGTATTGTTGTACGATCCGGATGCGAAGCAGGTCCGGAACTTAAAATTTGCCGAAATCGAAACCATGCAACCTGTCGATTGATTGCGTACCCAAAATGGGAAGCTTTGGTTTTTTGACTCTGTATGGCTTCTGTACTATACTTATTATGTTATTTTGTGCCTACGATTCATGAGATAAGGGGGGAACCGGGTGGAACCCCGTTATATAGGCGGACAGGCGGTTATGGAAGGCGTCATGATGCGCAACGGAAATCGGGTGTCGATAGCCGTGCGCAAACCTGACGGCCAAATTGAAATCGAAACGGAAGAAAGAGTGTCTCTTTCGCAAACATATCCTGTGTTGGGACTTCCACTGGTTCGCGGTGCTGTTGTTTTGGTTGAATCCACAGTCCTGGGAATGCAAGCTCTAACCAGATCGGCGAACATGTCGACAGGGGAAGACGAGGAAGAACTGACTGGCTGGCAGTTGACGCTGACCCTTCTGGCATCGTTTGTACTGGCGGTTTTTTTGTTTGTCCTGGCACCGGTGTATGCTGCCAAATGGTTGTCTGACAGCGGTGTTTCGTTTGCCGCCGCTGAGGGGGCTGTCCGGCTTGCCGTTTTTGTTGGTTATATCGGGTTGATCTCCCGGATGAAAGAGATTCGGCGGGTATTTGAGTATCACGGAGCGGAACACAAGACCATCAACTGTTATGAAGCGGGCGACCCGCTAACGGTGGACAATGTCCGCAGGCACACTCTGTTGCACAAACGTTGCGGCACCAGTTTTCTATTGTTTGTCGTGTTGATATCCATATTCCTGTTTTCTTTTTTTTCCGGGGAACAATTGTCCATGTCGGCGAAGGTCGGGATTCGGATCGCGCTGCTGCCGGTGATTGCGGGGCTTGCGTATGAACTGATCCGCTGGTCGGCGCGACAGTCAAGCCAGTGGTCTCTATGGTTCATTGCGCCAGGACTGATGATGCAGAAATTGACCACCCGGGAACCGGACGATTCCCAGATTGAGGTGGCAATTGCTTCCGTGCTTGCAGTGCTCAGCCCGGAGCAACCTGTCGTCTGTGTCAAGGAGAGTTTCGAACTTGTGGAAGCAGCGAATGAAGGAACGTAATCTATACTATAGATCCCGTGAAAGGGAACGTGCTTTCGCGGAGAAGTGTTGGGGGAAGTGGAAACCATGATTGATCGTTTGCAGGCGATTGAAGATCGATATAACAGATTGACCGACCTGCTTTGTGATCCGGCTGTCATCAATGACCCGGTCAAGCTTCGTGAATACTCCAAGGAGCAGTCGGATCTGGAAGAAACGGTACAAGCCTTCCGGGAGTACAAACAAACGGTTCAGGGACTGACGGATGCGAAAGCGATGCTGGCGGAAAAACTTGACGATGAAATGCGCGAATTGGTCAAAATGGAGATCTCCGAATTGACTGAGAAAGAATCGGAATTGAAAGACCGGCTGACTATTCTGCTGCTTCCGAAGGACCCCAACGATGACAAAAACGTTATCGTCGAGATTCGTGGTGCCGCGGGAGGTGACGAAGCCGCCTTGTTCGCGGGGGATCTGTACCGTATGTACAGCCGCTATGCGGAAAGACAAGGTTGGAAGACGGAGATCATTGAGGCGTCCCCAACAGAACTTGGCGGTTATAAAGAGATTATTTTCATGGTGAATGGCAAGGGAGCCTACTCGAAGATGAAGTTTGAATCGGGTGCACACCGGGTGCAGCGGGTTCCCGCCACCGAATCGGGCGGCCGGATCCATACATCGACGGCAACGGTGGCTGTGTTGCCGGAAGCGGAAGATGTGGAAGTGGAAATCCACGAGAAAGATCTGCGGATTGACACCTTCTGTTCGACAGGTCCCGGCGGGCAGTCGGTTAACACCACCCAGTCGGCGATCCGGATTACCCACATGCCGACAGGCCTTGTGGTGTCCTGCCAGGATGAGAAATCCCAGTTGAAGAACAAGGAAAAAGCGATGAAGGTTCTGCGTGCCCGACTGTACGAACTGAAGCAGCAGGAGCAGGAGAAAGAACTGGCGGATGCCAGAAAGAGCCAGGTGGGAACCGGGGACCGCTCCGAGCGAATCCGTACTTACAACTTCCCGCAAAGCCGTGTCACGGACCATCGCATCGGACTGACCCTGCACAAACTGGATATGGTGCTTCAGGGCGACCTGGACGAGATCATTAACGCATTGATCACGGCCGACCGCTCTGAGCAACTGAAAGCTGCCAATGAGTGATCAACATTTCACAACTGTCCGGGAAGCCCTGCAGCAGGCTTCCCTTCTGTTTACCGAGCGGAGGATCCAAAATCCCAGGTTGAACGCCGAAGTCCTGCTGCAGCATCTGCTTGGCTGGACCAAAGCCAAACTGCTGGCAGAAGACCGGGAGCCGTTTCCTTCCGAAAAATCAGGCTTGTTTCAAATGTGGATGGACAGGCGGCTGCAAGGGGAACCCCTGCAATACATTGTTGGAGTACAGGAATTTTACGGACGTGACTTTCACGTCAATCCCGCAGTGTTGATCCCGCGTCCGGAAACGGAGATTCTGATCGAGGAAGTGCTGAAGCGGCGTCAGTGGTGGAACCGCCCGCTGATTGCGGATATTGGGACGGGGTCCGGAGCCATTGCGGTGACGCTGGCTCTTGAGTGGCCGGAGTCCGGAGTGTATGCGGTTGATATCTCCCTTGATGCGATCGGAGTCGCGCAAGAGAATGCCAAACGGCTTGGGGCACAGGTGCATTTTTTGCATGGGGATCTGGTCGGGCCTTTGCTTAGTGAGGGACTGCGGCTCGATGTCCTGGTATCGAATCCGCCCTACATTCCTTCGGAAGAGGTTGACAAATTGGCGGTGGAAGTGCGGGGGCATGAACCCCGGTTGGCATTGGATGGCGGTCACGACGGATTGGAACCTTATCGCCGGATTACGCAAGCGCTGCCCAACTTGATGCGGGAAACGGGACCGGCGCTGGTCGGGTTTGAGGTGGGAATCGGTCAAGCGCAAGCGGTGGCAGCCCTGATTGGAACCAACTGGCCCGGGTCCGAAACGGGGATCGTCCGGGACCTGCAAGGAATTGAGCGAGTGGTATTGGGATGGATATAATTGAGGTATTATAACTTGTTTTGCTGTGGAGGCGGTGCCGGGTGATGAAAAAAACAACCACTCCCATTCAGGCGATCGTGGACGCTTCCCACGACGGAATTATCGCCATCGACAAACAGGCGAATATTACTCTGGTCAACAAAAATGCAATGGAGATTCTCGGTTTGCCTGAGGGAATTGTGGGTCAGAAAATCACCAAATTTATCCCTAATTCCGATATGCTCCGGATTCTGTCCACAGGGAAAAAGGAAATTGGCGACATTGCGGTTGTCCTCAACAGACAGATCGTCATTAACCGGCTACCCATAGTTGTCGATGGGGAAATCGTCGGTGCAGTCTCCACATTTAAAGAAATAACAGATATCCAGAAAATGGAGATGAGAATCCGCAAACAGTTTACTGAAAGCGGGCTTGAGGCGAAGTACCGTTTGGAAGATATCGCAGGGAGTTCCGCTGCCATTAAAGAGACCAAGAAGCTTGCGGAACGTTTTGGCAAAACGGACGCCACTGTGTTGATTTTGGGCGAATCCGGTACGGGCAAGGAACTGTTTGCACAAGGAATCCACCTGACCAGTTCCCGTGCGGTCGGGCCTTTTGTGGCCGTGAATTGCGCCGCGCTTCCGGGCAATTTGTTGGAAAGCGAATTGTTCGGGTATGACGAGGGCGCTTTTACGGGTGCGAGAAAAGGGGGAAAACCAGGTTTGTTCGAACTGGCTCACGGTGGAACTCTTTTTCTCGACGAGATCGGTGAAATGTCGCTACCGATACAAGCTCTGTTGTTGCGGGTTTTGCAGGAAAAGAAAGTTCGCAGGATCGGCGGCGAGAAAGTGATTCCCGTTGATGTTCGCATTGTGGCTGCGACCAACCGCGATCTGGAAGAATTGATCAGAGCCAAACAGTTTCGCCCGGATCTCTATTACAGATTGAATGTGCTCACCCTTGAACTTCCCCCTTTGCGTGACAGGCTTGAGGACATTCCCAAATTGACAGAATCTGTCGTACAAGAGATTTGCGAGAAAATGAACAAACGGATAACCTCCATCGATCACTCCCTCTATCGGATCTTCAGGCAGCATGATTGGCCGGGAAACGTTCGGGAACTTCGCAATGTTGTGGAAAGAATGGTGCTTTTGTGTGAAGATGGACGGTTAAAAAAAGAGGATGCGGAATTTTTCGGCAAGAAATTGGCCCCCAAAAAATCCGGATCCGGCGCTGGCCGGGATTGGGAAGAGACAGAACGGGTGATGATCCTCTCCGCCCTGCAACGGGCCAACGGGAACAAAACGGAGGCTGCCAGGCTGTTGGGGATGGATCGGACAACCTTGTGGCGCAAAATCAAAAAATATCAGGAAAAATTTACTGAATAATTTATATATTATATCATCCGGAAACAATAGAAAACTTTTTTCTCCCGTGACCGTTGCAAATGCAACACAGATTGTTTCATTTTTCAACAAACCTACTTTTTAAAAGTAAAGACAGAATGACCGACGGTGCAGGATTTCCCGGATTCCCGGACTTGGCATCGTTCTTGCTTCTCGATTTGCTGAATCCGAAAAAACAAAAGGGGAAGCAGGAATGGAACATTATTCTGTTGCGGTGATCGCCGGGGATGGAATTGGTCCCGAGGTGATGGCGGAAGGGTTAAAGGCGCTTCAGGCGGTTGAACGGGTGCATAACTGGATCAGGTTTGACATCCGGTGTCTGGATTGGAATTGCGGGTATTATGCCAGGCATGGAAGGATGATGCCCGATAACGGGCTGGAAATCTTGCGCGACTTTGACGCGATCCTGCTTGGGGCTATCGGGGCGCCGGATGTACCCGATCACATTTCGGTTTGGGAGTTGATTCTTCCGATTCGCAGGAGATTTCATCAATATGTCAATTTGCGGCCGATCAAACTGCTGAAAGGATTGGAGAGTCCCCTGCGTCACAAAGGGCAAGCGGAACTGGATTTTGTCGTTGTGCGTGAGAATACCGAAGGCGAATATTCCAACATGGGAGGCCGTCTGCATGCGGGAACCCCTTATGAGTTGGCGATTCAAAATAACGTGTTTACCCGTTTTGGAGTGGAAAGAGTAATCCGTTACGCATTCTCATTGGCTCAGTCCCTTGGCAGAAAACGGGTGACGGCAGCTACAAAGTCAAATGGAATCAACCATTCCATGCCCTTCTGGGATGAGGTTTTCAGGGACGTCAGCCGGAGCCATCCGGAGATCCGTACCGATCTGTTTCATATTGACGCATTGGCCGCCTATTTTGTCAGCAGACCGGAAATTTTTGACGTGGTTGTGGCGAGCAACCTGTTTGGCGACATTTTGACTGACCTGGGAGCCGCGGTTGTCGGCGGGTTGGGTTTGGCACCGTCTGGCAATATCAATCCGGAAAGGGAATACCCTTCGATGTTTGAACCGATCCACGGTTCGGCCCCCGATATTGCGGGAAAAGGAATCGCCAACCCGATCGCGACCATTTGGAGCGTGAGCATGATGATGGATCATCTGGGACATAGAGAGATGGGGCAGCTGTTGCTGGACGGAATCGAAGAGGTGCTGGTTGAAGGGGTCGTTCGCACACCGGACATTGGCGGTCGGGCAACCACATCTGAAATGGGCGACGCCATCGTAAATTCAATTATGAGGAAAGCTTGACAGGAGGGACTTTAGATGGAATCCAAAAAGTATGGACTGTATATTGGCGGCGAATGGATCGAGACGGAGGAATCGATTCCCGTTTATCACAAATACTCCGGAAAAGTGATTGCAAATATTGCAAAAGCCAACAGGGAGCATGTGAGGGATGCCGTTGCAAAGGCTCAAAAAGTGTTTAAAAACAGTTCTTTGACGCCCTTCCGTCGATACGAGATCCTCTTGAAAGCTTCCGAACTCGTGGAAGAAAGACGGAAGGAGCTGGAAGTTTCCCTTGCCAGGGAAGTTGGCAAAACGATCAAAGATGCGAAAGGCGAATTGGATCGGGTGGTCAATACACTCCGGATTTCTGCCGAGGAGGCGAAAAGGATCGGCGGCGAAATCGTTCCCCTTCAGGCAACACCGGGAGCAGAGAACCGGTTGGGATTCGCGATCCGGGTGCCGCGGGGAGTCATCGGAGCCATCACTCCCTTCAACTATCCGCTTTTGCTGACTGCCCATAAGGTGGCGCCGGCCATCGCCGCCGGCAATACGGTGGTGCTCAAACCTGCGACATCCACACCAATAGCTTCCTTTCAGCTGGTGGAACTATTGGAAGCGGCGGGCCTCCCGAAAGGGCATGTCAACATTGTTACCGGCGCGGGCAGCGAAGTCGGTGACTGGATGCTGGAGGACGAACGGATTGCCATATTTACTTTCACCGGATCGGCCGAGGTGGGCAAATGGATCAAACAACGCAGTGGACTCCGGCCCGTGGCTCTCGAGTTGGGGAACAACTCTCCGAACATTGTTCACTCCGATGCCGACTTGGAGGCAGCCGCACGGCTGATTTCCGCCCGGAGCTTTCACAATGCGGGCCAGGCTTGCATCGCGGTGCAGCGGATTCTTGTGCAGGAAAAGGTCTTTGACGCTTTTACCGAAAGGTATCTGGCTTTTGTCGACCGGTTACAGGTAGGGGATCCGGAGGATCCAAACACCGACGTGGGCCCGATGATCAGCGAGAAAGAGGCAATCCGGGCGGAACAATGGGTGATGGAAGCAGTTGCGCAGGGGGCGGAGATGTTGCGCGGCGGTAAAAGGGAAGGGGCCATCCTCCATCCGACCGTGCTGACCCGGACAACCCCTGAAATGAAAGTCAATTGTTTGGAAGTCTTTGCGCCGGTTGTTACGCTTATGCCCTATAAGACCATCGAGGATGCGTTTGAAATCGCAAACGATTCCGCATACGGTTTGCAGGCGGGTATCTTTACCAGCGATCTGAACATTGCGATGAAAGCCGCCAGGTCATTGGAATATGGCGGTGTCATTATCAACGATGTGTCGACTTACCGGAACGATGTTATGCCCTACGGCGGCATTAAGAACAGTGGGCTTGGCAAAGAAGGCCCCCGTTACACGATTGAAGAGATGACAGAATTGCGCATGGTTGTCATGAACTTATAACGGGATCGAGGAGAGAAAACTTATGCTGTTGAAGGGGAAGGTAGCGATTATCACCGGTGCCGGATCGGGAATGGGGAGAGCGACGGCTCTTCTCTTTGCCGAACAGGGGGCCAAAATTGTGGCGGCCGATCTCAATTTGCAAGCGGCGGAAGAAACGGTAAGACAAATACGTGGGGAAGCCATTACGGTACAGGCAGACGTTGCAGATGATGCCCAGGTGAAGGCTATGACAGAACAAACGATCCGATCTTTTGGATGCATCGATATTCTTGTCAATAACGCGGGGGTCCCGATGTCTTTCACTCCGATTGAACAGGTGAAGGAAGAGCAGTGGGAACAAATTATGAACGTGAATGTCAAATCCATCTACCTGACGGCCAAATATGCTGTGCCGTACATGAAGGAAAAAGGAGAAGGTGTGATTGTCAATACGGCTTCCATTGCCGGAATTCGCGCGCGTCCGGGACTTAACGCGTATTGTGCTTCAAAAGGGGCTGCCATCATGCTGACAAAAGCTCTTGCCATTGAACTGGCCCCTTATAAAATCAGAGTGAACGCCATCAACCCGGGTCCGGCCGAAACGCCCATGTTAAGCAAGTTTGTCAACGGGGACAAAGAAAAGGTTGAGAAAGACATTCGGGACGTTTTTTTAAACAGTGTTCCGCTGGGGGCTCTGATCCAGCCGGAGGATATTGCACAGGCGGCTCTGTACCTTTGCAGCGATATGGCGAAGATGGTCACCGGCGAAGTAGTAAATGTGGACGGGGGGCGAGGCATTTAGAGAATAGACAGAATCCTCAATATTTTGATGCAAGGAGGGGGCAAATGGCGCAAGACCCTTTGATTCGGATTCAAAGCGTCAGTTTTTCCTATTCTGTCAACCAGAATCAGATTCCGGTCCTGCATGACGTTTCCTTTCATGTCCATCGCGGGGAATACCTTGCGATCATCGGACACAATGGTTCCGGCAAATCAACGCTCGCCAAGCACTTCAACGGCATTCTGACCCCTCATTCGGGCGATGTCTGGGTTGCCGGCATGAATACCAGAGACAAGCATAAACATCGGGAGATCAGACAACGGGTTGGAATGGTGTTCCAACATCCGGACAATCAAATCGTCGCTACGATCGTGCAGGATGATGTGGCATTCGGGTTGGAAAACACGGGAGTCCCTGTGGATGAGATGAAAAAGCGTGTGGATTACGCACTGGATGCGGTCGGCATGTCCGCTTTTCGCAAGCGGCCGCCGCATCATTTGTCAGGCGGACAGAAACAGCGTGTGGCAATCGCCGGCATCCTGGCCATGCGCCCGGAGTGCATCGTTTTGGATGAAGCAACAAGCATGCTGGATACTTTTGGGCGGAAGGAGATTCTTTCCGTGATCCGTAAGCTGCACAGAGAAGGAATGACCATCGTTTCCGTTACCCATCACATGTCGGAAGTGGCTGAGGCTGACAGGGTGCTGGTGATGGAAGGCGGCAGGATTGTTCTGGAAGGTTCTCCCCGGGAAGTGTTTAGGCAGCATGCACAATTGGAGGAATTGCACCTGGAAGTGCCGCAATCCAGCCGGATTGCCATGCTGGTTCATCAACACTATCCCGCTTTTTCTCCCGACCTGATCCGCCAGGATGAAATTGTGGAGGAAGTGGACCGGGTTCTGTCTGCCAAAGCGGAGGTGAACGGAGCGTGAATCTTCCGATTCTTTCTGTAGAAAACCTTTCTCATACTTACATGCTGGGAACCCCTTTGGAACAGCCGGCCTTATTCGGAGTGAACATGCATGTGGGAAAGGGGGAGTGTGTTGCCATTATCGGTCACACTGGTTCAGGGAAATCCACCCTGATCCAACATTTCAACGGCTTGCAGTTTCCGCAGTCTGGAAAGGTAGTCGTTGACGGAATCGATTTGTCACAACCGAGAATTGATTGTAAGATGCTTCGCCGCAAAGTGGGATTGGTGTTTCAAAATCCGGAGGACCAGATTTTTGAAAAGCTGGTCGGCGACGATATTGCCTACGGGCCGTTTAAAATGGGCCTTCCCCTGAAAGAAGTGCGAGAACGGGTCCGATGGGCCATGGAATTGGTCGGATTGCCTTTTGACGAGTTTCGGGATCGGGCAACCTTTGCCCTAAGCGGGGGACAAAAGCGGAAAGTGGCTCTTGCCGGAGTGCTTGCCCTGCAGCCGGACATTCTCGTTTTGGATGAACCTACAGCCGGATTGGATCCGCGATCGCGCAAGGAACTGCTTGCACGGATCAAGCGTTTAAACCGGGAAGAAAATCTGACTCTCATCTTTGTTACCCACAACATGGAAGAAGTGGCTTATCTCGCTGACCGTGTGTATGTATTGGCAAACGGCAGGGATATTTATAACGGCTCTCCCCGTGAGGTATTCGGAAATCGGGAAGTTTTGCGGGCACACCAGATAGGAACCCCGGAGACAGTGGAGATCCTCCACCGTTTGCACGACAAGGGACATCCGGTGAATCCCGGGGCGTTCGAGGTGGAAGGGGCCGCTGAACAAATCCTTTCTCTGCTGAAACCGCAAGGGGGTGATGCAGGTGTCGTCCGCGTTTGAACTAACGAGGAACATCACAATCGGGCAGTATCTGCCCACAGGTTCCGCCGTCCATTTTATGGATCCCCGGTTTAAACTGGCGGCGTTTACGATCCTGATTCTGGCCATTGCCATATGTGAGACCTATTTGGGCAATCTGCTTGCTCTGCTGTTTTGTCTGACGCTTTTTCGGCTCGCCAGAATTCCCTTGAGTTATGGAATATCAGGCGTGAAGCCGGCGGTTCCGTTTATCATCATCCTGGCCGTTTTGCAGCTTCTGTTTTACGGAGAGGTGGCGGCAGGGGGAAGTGTCTATTTTGAATACGGTTTTGTCAGGATTACGAGCGACAGCATAAGGCTGGTTGTGGTTTCCGCCATGCGTTTCGTCGAAGTGATCTTCCTGTCCAGCGTACTGACCCTGAGTACATCCACCACCGAGTTGACCCACGGTATTGAGCGTTTGCTGGGACCTTTGCAAAAAGTAAGATTCCCGGTTCATGCATTCGCCCTGATCATTACCATCGCCATTCGTTTCGTACCCACGTTTGCCATGGAAATGGAGAAAATGATGAAGGCACAGGCCTCCCGCGGAGCGGAGTTTGGAACGGGAGAATGGTGGCGAATTGTAAAACGCACCAAAGACATGTTTCCGCTTATCATTCCTTTATTCAATGTGGCTCTTTCGAGGGCGGAAGATCTGATTCTC
>NZ_BDUF01000051.1:0-16715 GCF_002335525.1 Effusibacillus lacus | reverse complement strand
GCGATGGAGGCACGCTGTTACACACCGCATGGAGAAAGAACGGTTTATACGCAATACAGGGCCAAAGGTGCCGACTATCTCATGCTTGGAATCAGCATCCTGGTTTCTGCCGTGTTGGTCATGCCGCCTTATCCGTTCTGACTATGCGAATGTTTCTCTCGGGAATCGCTCCTGTTTGGGAGATTCCAAATACTATTTCCTGCAAGGGGGAAAAAGGATGGAGAAAGGGTTGACGGTTCGCAAAATTGTGATTGCGGGTGTGCTTGGGGCAGTTGCAATCCTGCTGGGAGTGACCCGGCTTGGCTTTATCCCTGTACCAACGGCGGCGGGGAATGCGACAATCATGCACATTCCGGCAGTCATCGGCGGCATCATGGAAGGGTGGGGAGTGGGTCTAATCATTGGTCTGATCTTTGGCGTCTCCTCATTCCTAAACGCAACGATCCCGCTCTTCAAAGATCCGCTGGTGGCCATTTTGCCCAGGCTGTTCATCGGAGTGGTGGCATACTTCACGTATGTCGGACTGAAAAACGTCAATCAATATTTTGCGATCGGAATGGCAGGTTTCCTTGGATCACTCACAAACACGGTACTCGTGCTGACAATGGCTGTACTCAGAGGGTACATGTCGTTAGGCGTTGCGGCAACCGTAGCGGTCACTAACGGGCTGCCCGAAGCGATCGTCTCGGTCATTGTTACGTTGGCCGTTGTGGGAGTCTGGATGAGGATCGGCTCCTCAAGCAAACAGAAATCCAAAATCTCGGGTGATATGTAAGTGATGGAAATGACGGGAACGATTGTCGACGTGCCGGGAATTAAAGTGGGACACGCACAGAATGAAGCGGCATTGACAGGGTGTACGGTTGTTCTTGCGGAAGCGGGAGCGGTATGCGGTGTGGATGTCCGGGGCTCCGCCCCGGGCACCCGTGAAACCGACCTGCTGCACCCTATGAATCTGGTGGATCGTGTTCACGCAATTTGCTTGAGCGGCGGGAGCGCTTACGGTCTTGATGCGGCAAGCGGAGTCATGCAGTATCTGGAGGAGAACGGCTGCGGGCTGGATGTAGGGTTTGGCCTGGTTCCGATTGTTCCGGCGGCTGTACTGTTTGATCTGTCTGTTGGGGATCCCGCCGTGCGCCCCGATAAGAACATGGGGTACCAGGCAGCGGCCGCCGCAAGCAAAGAAGCGGTTCGGGAAGGAAATGCCGGAGCCGGCTGCGGAGCCACAGTGGGGAAACTGGGAGGTTTTGCGAATGCCATGAAAAGCGGTCTTGGATCCGCATCCCGGAGCCTTGGAGACGGGCTTCGGGTGGGAGCCGTCGTGGCGGTAAACGCTGTGGGTGAGGTGCGCGACCCCGCCACGGGAAAGGTTCTCGCCGGGCCAAGGGACGGGAAAGGACGAATCGGAAACAGTCTTGAATTGATGCAGCAACGGGCGTTTTTTCCAATACCGCCAGGCACCAATACAACGATTGGGGTGATCGCCACGAATGCCGATCTGACAAAAGCGCAAGCGAACAAAATTGCCCAGATGGCTCAGGATGGCCTTGCCCGCACGATCTATCCCGTACACACCATGTACGACGGGGACACTTTGTTTGCTGTCGCCACCGGAGGTGTCAAGGAGAATGTCGACCTGATCGGTGCGATTGCTGCGGAAGTGGTGGCGGAAGCAGTGCTCCGGGCTGTACGAATGGCGCAAGGGGCAGGGGGATTGCCTGCCAGTCGGGATCTTGTCAATTAGGGGGAAAGCGTATGGCTATTGATCGCGTACTTTCGTTTGTTGAGGAAAAGGAAGTCGTCCAACTGACCCGTGACTTGGTCCGGATTCCCAGCGTGTTTCGTCCCGGCACCCCGGATGGCAATGAAGAGCGAGTGGCTCGTTTTGTGGCAGATATTCTCCGTCAGATGGGACTTTCTGTATTCTATGAGGAAGCGGCGCCCGGTCGTCCGAACGTCATTGCAGTGTACGATTCGGGAAAGCCCGGCAAGACACTATTGTTCGAAGGCCATACGGATGTGGTGACAGAAGGGGATAAGGAAAAATGGAGCTACGATCCGTACGGCGGCACCATCGACGGGGGTAGGATCTATGGCCGCGGATCGTGCGACACGAAAGGCAATCTGGCGGCGGCAATCTGTGCGGTGAAGGCGATTCAACGATCCGGGACAGCTTTCTCCGGTAAGATCCTGCTCTGCATTCCCTGCGACGAAGAAGGAATGATGATTGGCATTAAAGATTTCATTCGCCGCGGATGGGCAAAGGGGGTGGACGGAGCTATCATATGCGAGCCGGAGGAAAACCAGATCTGCATTACGCAAAAAGGCGCCATGCGGGCCATCCTGAAAACTTACGGGAAAATGGCCCACGGCGCAATGCCCCTGACGGGAATCAACCCCAACACGCGGATGGCCCGTTTGCTTGTGGCGTTGGAGCGGCTGGAAAAAGAAGAAAAGGAGCGGCTGGGTGAACATCCCATGCTGGGATGGCCAAGCATAACCCCAACCATTGTGCAGGCCCCGGTTAAAGGCGAACCTCAAATCAACGTGGTTCCCGATCAGTGTATGACCACGTTGGATATCCGGACGGTGCCCGGCCAGGAGCATGATTGGCTGAGACAGAGGATGGAAGCGATCTTACAACAATTGGCAGCGGAGGACAAGGATTTTCAGGGGACATTGGAATTTATCGAAGAACGGCCCTGGACGGTTACTCCAAAAGAGGATGAGGTGGTGCAGGCGGTAGCCGAGTCATATCGCGCAGTTACCAATAGAGAACCCGTATTCAATGGAGTGCCGGGAGCCACGGACGGGACGTTTTTGCACATGGCGGGCATTCCGATCGTTACAACAGGAGCTGGGGACCGGCATATTCCCCATCATGTGGACGAGTTTGTCGATATTGGACAGCTCGTGGAGACCACCCGGCTTTTCGCCGGGGCCGCACTGAGGTTTTTGCGGAACTAAATTGTCAATTTTTTATTTTAAGTAATTTACAGAACAATCTATATATTATATGATTTGGAAATAGACAAAACAGGAGAGGGGATCTGAAATGAAGCGAAAATGGACAGCGGCATTGACGGTTTTGTTGGGGGCAGCATTGACTCTGACCGCTTGCGGTGGTGGAAAGCAGCAAACCACAACCGGGACGTCCAAAGATGACGGGAAAACTTATACATTTAAGGCGGGGCACTCCCTGACGGAGAATCATCCCTACCATTTGTCCTTGAAACAATTGAAAGAAAACGTAGAAAAGCGAACCAACGGCAAAGTCAAGATCGAGGTGTATCCCTTGAGCCAATTGGGGGCGGAAAGGGAATTGACGGAGGCATTGTCGCTGGGTACCGCTGACATGTCCATATCCTCGACGGCACCGATTGCCAACTTCTATCCGGCCATTGGCGTGGTGGATTTGCCGTTCCTGTTTGGGAGCCGGGAACATGCGACGAAGGTGCTTGACGGCAAGGTCGGTCAGGACTTGCTGAAAGGATTGGAAAAATCGGGTATCATCGGCCTTGCATGGGGAGAGAACGGTTTCCGCCACATTACCAACAGCAAGAAAGAAATCAAGAGCCCTGAAGACCTGAAAGGCATCAAGATCCGAACCCAGGAAAACAAGATCCATATTGCCGCGTTTGAAGCATTGGGTGCCAAACCGACTCCGATGGCTTGGACAGAAGCGTTGACCGCCCTGCAGCAGGGAGTTGTCGAGGCGCAGGAGAATCCGGCCATTGTGGCAGACCAATACAAACTGTACGAGTCGAAACAGACCTTCATGTCCCTTACCGGCCATGTGTATTCGCCGGCCGTGTTCATGTTCAGCAAGTCGAAGTGGGACACGCTCCCGCCCGACATTCAGAAGATCATCGCAGAAGAAGCCAAAGCGGCAGCCAAGTTTGAGCGGGAACAGATTGCCAAGATGGAAGAGGAATCGCTAAAGAAACTGAAAGAGAAAGGCGTAAAAATATTCGAGAATGTGGACAAGAAACCCTTCCGCGACGCCATCAAGCCGGTCTATGAAAAGTATGAGAGCCAGTTCGGCAAAAAGTTGATTGAAGATATCGTGAATACGAAGTAGGAAATGATGAGAGGAAAGCGAAAGCCTGCTTTCCTCTTCCCATATGGAGAGGTGACAACAGTGGGAGTATTGGTTTCAGCACTTAACAGAATCATGCGGTTTCTTGTGAACATCCTGTTGTTTGCCATGGTGATGGCAGTGTTTTTGCAAGTGTTGTTCCGGTTTCTGATTGATCAACCCCTGGCGTGGACAGAAGAGTTGGCTCGCTATCTGCTCATCTGGATTACTTTTCTGGGGTCGGCGTACGCAATGTCAGTCAGGGCGCATATCGGCACGGACTATATTTTGAACTACCTTTCCCCCGGTTTGAAGAAAATCGTTTTGGTGCTGGGGACGGCGGCCAGTTGTCTGTTCTTCGGCATCATGGCAATCGAAGGATATACGTTGGCCATGCGGGGGATGGTGCAGACATCCCCGACCCTGCAATTGCCCATGGGCCTTGTCTATTCGGTTATTCCCATCAGCGGAGCGCTTCTGATTGTCAATCTTCTGCATGTGGCGTGGCAGGATTACAACCGGATCGGGGGTGACCAGTAATGGGAACCGTGCTGTTTCTGGCCTTTATCCTGTTGATGGTAATTAACGTTCCGATTGCAGTGGCTTTGGGTCTGGCTGCCGCCCTTGCTTTCATGGTACAGGGCAACGTACCCCTGCTTGTCATTGTGCAGAAGATGTTCAACGGCACGGATTCGTTCCCGCTGATGGCAGTCCCCTTTTTCCTGCTGGCCGGGAAATTGATGGAGACAGGGGGGATCTCAGCGCGCTTGATCGCTTTTGCCAATACTCTGGTCGGACGAATGCCCGGCGGTTTGGCCATTGTTTCGGTGATTGCCTGCATGTTCTTCGCGGCCATGTCCGGTTCTTCGGCAGCCACAACCGCTGCCGTTGGCGGTCTCCTGATACCTGCCATGGTCAAGAAGGGATATGACATCCGGTTTTCCGCCGGCTTGCAAGCGGCTGGCGGAACCATCGGTGTAATGATCCCACCCAGCGTTCCCATGGTGCTTTATGGTGTGGCTGCCAGCACTTCGATTGAAGATCTGTTCAAAGCGGGGATTGGTCCTGGAATCCTGGTGGGGATTTCACTGATTGTCTACGCCTATTTTGTCAGCAAGAAGAACGGATGGGGCGGTGGGGAAAGCCACTCCTTTACCGATTTTCTCAAAGCTTTCAAGGATGCGATCCTGGCCATCCTGATGCCAGTCATCATTTTGGGTGGCATTTACGGGGGGATTTTTACCCCGACGGAAGCGGCTGTTGTGGCCGTTGTATACGGGTTGGTGGTCGGGCTGTTTGTGTACAGGGAGATCAAGTTCCGGGATTTGGGGGAGATCTTTGCTTCCTCTGCCGTCATGACGGCTGTCATTATGCTGATTATTGCAACCGCCAATGTATTCGGTTTTATTCTTACCAGGGAAAACATCCCGCAGGAGCTTTCCCAATTTATGCTGAATATCACTGACAATCCGGTTATCACGATGCTGATCATTAACGTGCTCCTGCTGGTTCTCGGCACCTTTATGGAAACGGCAGTCACGATCATCCTGCTGACTCCGATTCTGTTGCCGATCATTACGGCTATTGGCGTGGATCCGGTTCTGTTTGGCGTGATCATGGTTGTGAACACGGCAATCGGAATGCTTACCCCACCCGTAGGAATTAACCTTTTGGTGGCCGGGAATATCGCCAAACTGCCCAACCAGGCAATCGAACGGGCCATCATCCCCTTCCTGGCGATCATGATCATTGACCTGCTGCTGATCACTTATATTCCTTCCATCAGTCTGTTCCTGGTGGGGGATTGACGAATCTCACGAGGCGGGTCAATATGAGAGAAGCATACTCGCTGTCTTTGGGAGGGAGACAAATGGATCTTGTAACCGAACTTCGCAACCTGCTGACGGATGAACAAGTGACCGCCAATCCAACCGTGTTGGAGAATCACAGCCGGGACGAGTCCTATCATGCGCCAAGTCTGCCGGATGTGGTGGTGTTTCCAAAGGATAAAGAAGATGTGCGGAAGGTACTGCAATTTGCCAACGACCATGGGATTCCGGTTGTCCCGTTTGGATTGGGCACCAGTCTGGAAGGGCATGTAATTCCCTATAAGGGCGGCATTTCTTTGGATTTCCAAATGATGAACAGGATTCTGGAAGTGCGGCCCGACGACATGTTGGTCCGGGTGCAGCCAGGAGTGACAAGAACCCAGGTCAACAATGAGTTGAAGAAATTCGGCCTCTTCTTCTCGGTGGACCCGGGAGCCGATGCCACTCTGGGCGGCATGGCGGCAACCAATGCCAGCGGTACGACCGCTGTTCGATACGGGGTCATGCGAGATCAGGTCCGGGACCTGGAAGTGGTCCTGGCGGACGGAAGGGTGATCCGTACGGGCGGACTGGCTGCCAAATCTTCCTCCGGATATCATTTGACGGGACTTTTTGTAGGATCGGAAGGCACCCTGGGTGTATTCACCGAGTTGACCTTGCGGGTGTACGGGATTCCCGAAGCGATTTTGGCAGCCAGGGCTGTGTTTCCCACCGTTAAGAATGCTGTGGATGCGGCGGTAGCCATCCGTTCGACTGGCATTCCTGTTGCCAGGGTGGAATTGGTGGATGCACGGTCCATCAGGCAGGTGAACTCCCACAGCAAGACTCACTATCCCGAAATGCCGACCCTGTTTCTGGAGTTCCACGGGAATGAGGACGGGTTAAAGCGGGATGTGGCATCCGCCAGGGAACTGGCCATGGATCAAGGGTGCCTGGCGTTTGAGTTTGAGACCGACTCGAAAGCAAGATCCCAGCTGTGGGAAGCCCGTCACAATCTGGCTTATGCCTTTATCCACGGGTTCCCGGGCAAGAAGCAGATGGTTACGGATGTATGTGTGCCATTGACCGAATTGCCGGGGGCAGTTGAATATGCGAGGGAGCTTCTCAACGATGCGGGCATGGAAGGGGGCGTTCTCGGGCATGTGGGCGATGGCAACTTCCACGTGATCATGATGGTGAATCCGGGGGACCGTGCGGATCTGCACAGGGCGGAGTCTCTCAATGAAAAGATAGTGGAGTATGCCATCAGTCGTGGCGGCACCTGTACCGGCGAACACGGGGTGGGTGTGGGAAAAGCCAAGTACCAGCGCCGGGAGCACGGCGATGCGTTGGCTGTGATGCACTCGTTCAAGCAGGTGCTTGATCCGAAGGGGATTCTGAATCCGGGGAAGATCTTTTCGGTGGAGTAGACACCATTCCATAGGCTCATACATAGGCTACATCGTATGAATTACGAGCAGCCAGGGGGAATGGGTATGTTTGTTTGGCATCCGCCGTATTATGTTCCTTACCGCGTTTATCCTGTGGCACAACCCTATGAAGTTCAATCTTACTATTGGCCGCCGGTGCCGCCTGAAGCAGCGCCTTCCACAATGTCCATTTCTCCGGCAACCGGGACGGAAACCACAAGTGAAACGGTTCCCGGAAGCCAAGCGGACGACAGGGATCATACGGACTTTGTTGAAGCAATTGAAAGAGCGATCAACGGTGAGCATAATGCAATCCGGATTTACGGGCGGCTGGCGGAACTGGCCCCAAACAACGATTTCAGGCAGATTGTCCAGACTATCCGCAATGATGAAGAAATGCACTTCAAGCAGTTTTCGGACATTTATTCCCGATTAACCGGCGGCCGCGAGCCAAAGCTGGAGAAGCAACCCCTGCCCAATAAATTTATCGAAGGGGTGGAGGAATCCATTCGGGATGAACTGGAAGATTCCAAGTTCTATCAAACTCTCTCGGAGATGACGGATAACCCTGCAATTCAAAGGGTGTTTCTGAATGCATCCCATGATGAAGCACGCCACGCCACATGGTTCTCGTATATCTGGAACAAAGCCAGAGAGAAAGCTGCCCGAGCGGCAAAGCCCCGCATTTGATGCGGGGCTTATTTTGCAATGGCAGCTAACCGCGTCTTATAGGGCAGGCAAAATAGGCAAAGGCATAGACCGAGGCTGTGGCGGCTTCCCGGAATCTTGGCGGCCCGCGCCGAAACCCAAAACATCTTCCATCGAATACAGGCCGTTTGGTTGTCCCAAGAGCCATCTTGCGGCATAGAGGGCACCTTGTCCAAAGGCGGCACGGTTGAACGTTTCGTGAACCAGGCGGATCGTCTGGTTGGGCAGGCCGAAAATGATCTCATGCCTGCCCACAACGTCCCCGATACGAATCGAATTCACATGCTCCTTCTCGTCCAAGCCCAGGGATTTCGCAATACGGAGAGCAGTACCCGAAACATCCTTCTTCCCCCGAAAATGTTCTTCCACGATCTCCACATCCGCATGGGGCGCCAACTGCTTGAACAGTCTGGAAGCTTCCATCAGAAAGTTGATCCCCAAAGTAATATTGGGCGAATAAAGGACGGCGGCGGATTGACTCATTCGAATCAGTTCCGCGTAATGTTTATCTTCGTAATTGGAAATTGCAGACACGACCTTAATTCCAAGTTCGGCTGCGGCACTGTAATGGAAGATGGAATCGGGGGAAGAAAAGTCAATGATCACATCAACCGGATTCTGTTGAAAGAAACTGTCGTTGTTCAGTTGGTTCATGGAATAGATCTGTCCTATGAGAGTATCCATGCCAAGCAGGTCACTGGCATATTTGCCGGCAAGGTCATCTGATCTCTTCAAGACCCATTCCAGGGTACAGGCTGGTTCTTTCAAGATCTCTTCGGCAATCACTTTGCCCGTACGGCCAAATCCGATCAATCCGATTCTCATCGATCCTTCCTCCATTCCCTGTGATGGTGGAAAATCCAGGTATCTCAATTATACCAAAAGAAACAGAACTAACAACCTATTTTTAAACAAGGATTGTTAGTTTGGGCGAAGGTCATCTTCTGCAAATTTTACCAATATTAGTTGTTGGATTCTGCGATTTCTGCTTTCCGTCTGTTGACAAAATTCATAGTTCGTTCATAAACATCATGGTCCCCAACCACGACGATCCGATCGGCAACTTGCAACCGGATATGCGGACCGGGTGAGAGGATCATGCCCGTGCCCCTTTTTAAAGCGACGATTGTGGCGCCCGTATTTTGCCATAGCTTGATGTCGGCGATGGTTTTGCCGATTACATGGGCTTCGTATGAAATTTCAATTTCCACCGGATTGTAGGGGGTCAAATTTTTCAGACGGTCCGAAAAATTGATAATGTCGTGCAGGATCTCGTCAAACTTGGCGTCCAGCCGCTTCTTCTCTTTCAGCAGCAGTTCCAGTTCCTGCTTTAAAGAGTATACAGGTTCGATATACGCATTATGCCTGTTGATATATTCAACCGCTTTGTCCACCGAAACAATGGTAATTTCCTTGCCCTGGGACACATCGACGATTCCCGCTTCCTTCAGCAGAGAGATCGCCTTCCGAATCGTCTCGGATGAAACATGATATTGTCCGGCGAGCAGGGTTCGGCCCGATAATTTCGTCCGAACGGGAAATTCATTGTTCACGATGCGTTGGGCGATGTCCAGAGAGATTGCTTGGTAAATCGACATTTCAGCCAAGGTGCGCACTCCATTCGTCTGAGGTGTATTTTCTCTATAATATCAAAACTCTTTGCTGGAATGGCATCTTTGAAATTCAGGAAGAAGGAATCACTAGGCCACCTGACGAATACTTGACAACCACATTCATTTTTCAAAAAACTTACCGGGGTGGCGAAAGATGAGCAAAATCAATAAAGTCTTGAGTTATCTGTTGTTCGGTCTCCTCCTCTTGGGGAGTCCGGCAAATCAAGCACTCGCAGACGGGATTTCCGATGACAGTTCGCAGGGCGGCAGATTTCAGATAACCATTGATTTCAATGATGCCAAGGAAGCAGAATGGGCGCTGGAGTCCATCAATAAAATGAAATCAAAAAAGGTCATGCAAGGATATGAGGACGGAAATTTTCGGCCCAATCAGCCGGTTACAAGAGTGGAAGCGATTGTGACAGCAGTCCGTTTGATGGGCATGGAAGAAGAGGCGAAAGCGAAATCAGCCCAAACCAAACTGTTCTTCAAAGATGCGAATTTGATCGAACAACAATATGGATGGGCAAAAGGATACATTGCAGTGGCTCTTGAAAATGGGCTTTTTGATGCATCCGAAGATGCCATTCAACCGGATAAGCCCGCCAGCAGAGTGTGGGTGGCCAGTTTGTTGGTCAGGGCTCTTGGCTTGCAGTCCGAAGCAATGAAACAAATGACCACAATACCTGATTTTCAGGATGCGGATCAGATTCCGGCGGGGGCTGTCGGATACATCAATGTTGCAGTGGAAGAAGGAATCGTCAGCGGATATCCGGATCATACATTCAAGCCCAATAAGCATGTTACACGCGCTGAAATGGCCGCTCTACTTGAACGAACAAACGACGGACTGCTGGAACGTTCAGGAGCCATTACCGTCAGCGGAATCATAACGGACATTGATTTTGATTCTTCCAATGTAACGGAAGATGTTTATGGCAATGGTGCCGCCGGTGGCACCATCACCATAAAAACTTTTAACGAGGACTCCCTGAAGTTTTTCCTGTCGCCTGATTTGTTGGTGCAGTATCATTCCCGTTTTATCAGAGCCGATCAACTTGTCAAGGATGACCAAGTGACCCTTGCGGTCAAGGGGAACACCGTAGTTGAGGCAGCTCTGGCGGAAATGACACAAGCACCTGTACCGGGCAACAAGGAAGAACAGGAAGAAGATAACGAAGAAGCAAAAGAAGATTGGAACAGCGCTTTGGGCATTCATGAACTTGAAATTAAAATCAAAGCTGGGGACAAGCAGGAACTGAAACTTGAATACAAAAGCAAGAACGGAAAAACGGAAAGCGAAATGGAGACGAAATCCGACGGCCACAAAGTAAAAGCCGAAGGCCAAGAAGCAAAAGCGTTCGTTGAAAAAATGCTGGAGGAAATGGCACTCACCCCTGTGATGAGCAAGGAAGAGATTGTGAAACAGGTGCTGTCCTCATTCCAGATTGGTCAGGATAAGGTGGTAGAATTGGAGATCGAAATCAAATTCTCCAACGGTAAGAAAGTGGAAATTGAAATCGAAAACGAAGAGGAAGATGACGATTAACAGAAAGAGGAGCCCCGTGGCTCCTCTTTCTGTTACTTTCACTCGCTTCTGACAGCCAGTTCCGCCATCTGCCGGATGCCTACCACAATCTCCTCCTCCGCCAGATGAGCAAATCCGAAGCAGGCCCCTTTTTTCCCGGTGTCAATGATGTATGATCCCGCATCTGACCAAACAATACCCGCTTCCCGGCAGGCCATACGATAAGACTCATACTGTTCCCCGCTTCCTTTCCACCAGCCGAAGACATGCAAACCCGCGTCCGATTCGACAAACTCAAACCAGGAACCTAAACGTTGCTGCAGTTCCTGCCGACAGAGAGCATGTTTCTTGCTGTAGATTCGCTTCATTCTGCGAAGATGCCGTTCGTACTGCCCGCTGTTCATGAAGTCAGCCAGTGCGTGCTGCTGGGTCAGTCCGGTGGGATGCGGTTCATAAAGATATTTGGCTTTGCAAAAAGGGGCTCTCAGCCAAGGCGGAAGCACGACATATCCAATGCGGATATCGGAGAAGAGCGTCTTGGAAAAAGTTCCGATGTAAACCACCCGACCGCTGGTGTCCAACAATTTGAGCGGTTCAATCGGACGCCCTTTGTGGCGGAATTCACTGTCGTAATCATCTTCCACAATTACCGCATTGCGTTTGACGGCCCAGTTAAGAAGTTCCTGACGCCGTTCCAGGCTTAAGACGGCCCCCGTGGGAAACTGCCGGCTGGCTGTTACAAACAGAAGCCTTGCTTCCCAGTCCTCAGGCACCATTCCCCTGTCATCCACTCTTCCGGCAACGGGTTCTCCTCCTGCGGCCGATACGGCTTGCCGAATCCCGCGATATCCCGGATCTTCCATCACAACCTGTTCTCCGGGATTGACCAACAGTTGAGCCAGCAAGGCGATGGCCTGCATAGAACCGTTTACGATTACCACATCATCCGCAACCACCGGAATCCCACGGGTACGGCTCAGATGCTTGGCAATCGCTTCCCGCAGCGGCAAGTGGCCTTGTGCGAAGAACGCCTCCTCTCTCTGCCTGGCGGATCCTTCACGCACTGCCCTATACAATGCCCGATTCCATAAGGAAATGGGAAATGCCTTCCCATCTGTATGTCCAATCGTAAAGTCCCAGCGTATATGCGACAGGGACGTGGGACGGACTTCGGGCAAAGGAACCTGATCCAACCGCCATCCCCATTCGGACAGGTGGATAGGCGAAGATGGTTCTCCGGCGGTCATGGATTGATGGAGGTTAAACGACACATAGGTCCCGCTTCCCACCCCGGAGACAAGATATCCCTCCGCGACCAGCATTTCATATACCTGAGAGACAATACCCCTTGAGATTACGTACATGTCGGCCAAATCACGGCTGGAAGGCAGTTTGCACCCATAGGGCAAGCCGCCCCCGACAATGGCGTCACGAAGTGCATGGTAGAGGGCCAGGTATTTGTATCGGTAGTTTGATTGATACACATTCCAGGGGATTTGGAAGTTCAACGAGTACCCCTCTTTTCGCGAAAAAATGGCCTATAAAAAATGAGTCGATTTGGTTCTTTTTAATAGTCTATTGTTTCCCTATGATGATGGCAAGATGCTGAGGAGGAGAGACCCATGAGAAGAAAAGAGTTTTCGGTGAGTGAACAGGCGGAGATTGAATCGTTCTTGGCGGAGATGACCTATGGGTTCCTCGCGACCGCAGGGGAGGACGGCTGGCCGCATATCAAAGCCCTCAACTTTGTCTATCTGGATGATGCCGTCTATTTTCACGGCAGTCTGGCCGGTGAGAAGATGAAGGATCTAAAGACGGACAACCGTGCAACGTTTTCGGTGGCGAAAGAATACTCCATGATCCCGTCTTACCTGTTGGATCCAAAGCTGGCTTGTCCGGCCACCGTCTTTTTCAAATCGGTGACTGTCAAGGGACGTGCCCATGTGGTGGAAGACCTGCAGGAAAAGGCACGGGTGTTCACAGCGTTCATGAAGAAGCTGCAGCCGGAAGGCGGGTATGAACCCATTGACCCGGCGGACCCGGAGTATGCCGCCAGCCTCAGAAGTGTGGCATTGGTGAAGATCAAGGTGGAGGATTTGTCGGCCAAGTTCAAGTTTGGCCAGAATCTGAAGCAGGAGACCTTTGGCCTTGTGATGGCAGGACTGGAGAACCGGGGCGAGACGCTTGACAAGGAAACGATTGCCTTAATGGAAAAGTTTTGTCCCCATCACAAGAAAGCTTGATGCTTTGAAGATTTCCCAACCGGAAAAGGAATTGGAGGGGACTTCAGCGAATAGAGTAACTACCAAAAAAACCCAAGTAGAAAGGAACCAAGCAATGATCACGATGAAACGGCTTAGCGAATGCGCATTGGAACAGGCTGTTCAAGCATGGAACGAAGGATTCAAGGGTTATTTCTTTGACGCGTCCACCACTGTGGATGCCTTTACGGCAAGAATGGGCAAAGAAGGGTTGTCCCCGTCGCTCTCCATCGTGGCGTTCCTGAACGGTCAGCCGGCAGGACTCGTATTAAATGGGGTTCGGAACCTAAACGGCAAAAAGGTGGCCTGGAACGGCGGGACGGGAGTCGCTCCCGAGTTCCGCAAACAACGTGTAGGAATGCAATTGATCGCCAAAACACTTGAAATCTATCAGGAAGAACAAGTCGAGATCGCCACCCTGGAGGCGGTCAGCGAGAATGAACCGGCCATTGCTCTGTATGAAAGAATGGGCTATGTTACAACTGATCGCCTGCTCTTCTTTCATCACGAAGGTCCGCTTCCGGACACCTTGTCCGGCGGGGCGGAAAGCAGCCCGTTCCGAATTCGTCGTGGAATTGCACAGGATGTCAGGATGCTTCCGTTCTACAATCACATGTCTCCCTGGCAAACGCAATGGACCAGCGCCATCGGTGGAGAGTCGGCTATTGCTTATGATGCTGCCGGGGAAGCTTTAGGGTATGCTTTATTCCACCGAACGTTTGACGATTCGGGCAGGGTTGGGAAAATTACTTTGCTGCAATGCGAAGCCAAACCGGAGGTACCGGACAAACAACCGATCTTGACTGCGTTGCTGGCAGAGGCATACTCATCGGCAGAGGATTCTGTAATTCGCGGAACCTTCAATTTGCCCCAATCGAACGAAATTGTCGTGCAACTGCATCGGAAAGCTGGATTCACAATCAGGGCAGAACAGGTGAATATGATACGACAGATGTTATAACAAGAACCAGTTGCTGCGGTTCTTTTTTCGTCGGAAGGGAGCTGGTGTTTTTTTGAATTTGTTGTCATCTCTATAGAAGGGGTATAATACAAAGAAAGACGTTTTGAGAAGGGTGATCATATGGAAGCCCACAAGTTTAAAGAACAATATACAATTAAGCCTAAGTCTCGACAGGAGTTGGCTGCTAATTTAACCGAAAAAATTTTATCGGCAATTAAGCTGAATGATCTAGACGTATTGTATGTAGAGCTGGAAAACGAGGAAGATGAATTACGGCTAAAACTTCGAAAAAAGAAGTCTGCGGCAGAAAAGAAAAAAATATTGGCTGAACTGGCTGGGAGCGGGCTCCAGTATGGAAAAGAGGTCATTGAGGAGTCTCTTCGGATAGCCCACCGAGAAGATGAAGAGGATCGTGAGGTTTAGCCGTGGCTAAAGTACTGTTTGACACCAATATTTACGTTTATCACTCATTTGGCTTCCCGGATGCGTAGAGGTTATGAACCATTACGAAACAGATGAAAATCTCACAGCGATGTCGATCCTTCAAGTGTCAGAGTTACTCTCTCTATATCTGATTCGGGATTTTAAATACCTCAGCGAACATCATGGACTTATGTACCTAAATCCGATAATGGATCAGGACGAGCTTAGAAAGTATATGGATGAAAAGATGAAACTTTATCCGGATTAATCCTCCATTAACTATGGAGGTATTTTTTAATAAATTGTGCAGAAGTAGACTTCACGTTACTTTAGAAATATTGAATATCGGAACTAGGGGAATTTAGATGAAAGTTGCGTTTATCCTGTTCGATCAAATGACGACTCTTGATTTCGTCGGATTTTACGACGCGGTTACCCGTTTGAAAACTATGGGGTTCAACGAGAATCTGAGTTGGGATTTGTGCGGATTGAAAGAGCAAGTGAGCGATGACAGGGGAATTACGGTAATAGTGGATCGTGTGTCCCCTGATTTATCCGAATACGATTTGATTTTCATCCCTGGAGGCTTCGGTACCCGGCAACTCGTGAATGTTACGGAATTCGTAGAATGGTTGAAGTCAGCAAAGGAAGTGGATTACAAGGTATCCGTCTGTACCGGGTCGCTCCTTTTGGGTGCAGCGGGCTTTCTGCGGGAAAAACGGGCTACGACGCATCCCAACGCCTATGATTTGCTTCGTCCGTATTGCTCAGAAGTGGTCGAAGAACGTATTGTCAAAGACGGAAACGTGATCACTGGCGGAGGAGTGGCTGTCTCAGTGGATCTCGGACTTTATCTTTGCGAAACCTTGGCGGGTCCGGAAGCCGCGAAACGGATTCAAAAACAAATGGATTATCTGTATTACCAAACGGGGCTTATTGGCCCTGGCCGCATCGGTCAAATGTAAGGAGGAGACTCCCTTGGAGATTCTTCGGCAAACGAATCACCGCCCGTGGCCGCTGCCGGAGGGGCCCTGGGTCATGACCCAGACCTGGAACGATCTGTTGTTCGCGCATTGGCCCATCAAACCGGACGTCATCCGCACCCTAATCCCTGACAGTCTCCAATTGGACACCTTTGACGGCCGGGCCTGGATCGGCGTAGTCCCCTTTCACATGAGCGGAATCCGGCTTCGATGGCTTCCGCCGGTACCTTTCATGTCCTCTTTTCCGGAAATGAATGTCAGAACGTATGTGGTGGCGGATGGAAAGCCGGGCGTTTATTTCTTTAGTCTGGACGCAACCAACCCGATTGCGGTGTGGACAGCCCGGACCTGGTTTCGGCTCCCTTATTTCAATGCGCACATTACTGTTGCCAACGAGGCGGGCCGGATCCGGTACACCAGCCGCAGAACCCACCGCCCCGCCCCCGCAGGCGAATTCCAAGCCGTTTATCAACCGGTATCCGGTGTGTTTCACCCGCACCAAGGGACACTGGACCATTGGCTGACAGAGCGGTACCGGCTGTATACCATTGGCCGGAACAAGCAGGTGTACCATGGGGAGATTCACCATGCTCCATGGCCGCTGCAGCAGGCGGAAGCGGAGATTTCAGTGAATACGATGGCCCAGGGGTTTGGCATTGAACTTCCGGCGGTAAAGCCCATCCTGCATTTTGCCAAGAAGATTGAGACCGTTATCTGGCCGCTCCGACAGGCAAAAGCTTAATTCCTCTACCACTTCCACATTTAAGGATCTATTAATTTAATTTTGAATGTAGGGAGATAATGAACTATAAACAATTAAGTAATTTACTAGTAGTTCGTTTCCTAAATTCAGTTACTTAAAACGGTGTTCTATGGTATCCTGAAAGCAAGAATAATGAACGGGGCGGATACCATGGGAAGA
>NZ_BDUF01000050.1 GCF_002335525.1 Effusibacillus lacus | reverse complement strand
ACAAAATCAGCGTACAGGAATTTGGTGTAGGGGTGGTCAACTTTTTGGTTGTCAATGTGCCTCCACGTGGTCAACTTTTATGTTATCAATCACATGTAATTCCCGTAGATCTCGGTCATCTAAGAGCTGGGCCCCACCTCCTTGTGCATCTTGATTTGTTTGACGTTTATATTGCTTCAGCCAGCCATGAAGGGTATTGGGGGAAATGTCTAATTCCCGAGCGACCTGCGCAACCGGCTTCCGCTGCTCAAGAATATATTCGACGGTTTGACGTTTAAAATCTGAATCATATTGCTTTAACTTTTTCACGATGAAGACACCTCGATTTTAAGATCATGTTTATTATAATGGATAGGATATAAGGGACAAGCCACCTAGGGCTCCCCTAATTCGCCTTCCCTCCGGTCAGGCTCACTACGGGGCTACATCCCAAAAAACAATCTACCTATCCATTGTGATCTCTAAAATCTGTGTCTACTATTAAGACTAGCATCACTTTCACGTATCAAATGCGATTCATCGAATGGATCCTTTTTACGACTCAGTAAGGGTGTAATGTGCTGCCCAGCCATTTCTCTTCAACGCATTTCTCCTTTGCATCCATTCGATATTTGCTCCAGGATCTTATGTGGAGTATCCACTAGGTCCCTTTCCGCATAAGCAACTGGTCGCAACGCTCTCTCATTTTTTGATAGTCACCCTGGTAGTCAGGAATACGGTATCGGTTGGCGGGACTTGGGAAATTCACAAATTGTACCTCAACCCCTTCTCTTTGAATGTGGTCACCTGCTATGTTAACCGACACCCCGCCAACCAGAACTACAAGTTCGGGTTTCAAGATTCGGACTTCCTCAACAAGAAGGTCTTGATTCATTTGTCGATTATAACGATTGATACTTTGATGCCCGTTACTGACACGAAATGCATCGACCATAAACTTAGCTCTTTGGTTATTCAGAACCTGATCCCCTATAAATGGAAGATCGACGCTCCGGGCGATTGAACCAGACATATGATTGCTTCCTCGAGCAGTATCGGCAGCAAGTAAAGTATCGTATCGATCCAGGTACTTCCGATAAAAATCAGATAAGTATGTAAGCTCCTGGAAAGTATTAATTTTGTCAATGAGACTACGGTTCACGTTAGGGCCTAGCAAGGATTCAGGATAAATGTTGGCTTTTGCATGAAGCGCAGCTAGTGAATCAACCATCTGTGCTCACCTCCATCAACTCTCCACAAAATACTTCTCTTTAAACATTGCCATAGTTGTTTTCAACCTGTCCTGCTCTTAAGGTAACTGCAAGTTCCTTGGTGTCGTGCATTGTTGATACGTACAACATTCGCATCCCTTCCTTTGGATGATATTCAGAGCCTTATGTTAGTAACATTATACAAAGGAGTGTGACAATTACTGTCAGGGAACGAACATTCTGATTCAATACAAAAACCCGGTACCGCCTAATATGCAGCGATACCGGGTTATTTTTCCCTTAATCAATTTTCAGTCACTCGTTGACATTCGGCTTGTAAATATCGGGAACTGCGTCCCTCATAACATGTTTTCCCGAAGTCCGCCCCATTTCTCATCCCTTTTCACAAGCAGGAACAAATGTTCGATTCCATTCCAAAATTATGCTATACTGACCTTGTACAATAGAATCGGCTCCTCAAGGGTGGATCGGCTCATCCCCGGACGAAAGGGGGTGAGGCCATGACAGTATACGAGACAGTCTCCCTTATGATTGCGTTTGGGATGTTGGTTATCGCCATATTGTCGTTTCCAAAAAAGAAATAGACCACCCTTGAGTTGACCACTCGGCGGTCTATTCCGCATAACTTGAGCCGGCCCCTTGAGGGGCAGCTATTGTACCTTGACCGTAGGTGCGGCAACACCTACGGTCACTTTTATTTTATGCAATCGGATATCCTTTATGTTTGTAGTTTACCATAGATGCCATAAAAATCAAATCTCCCGCCTACATCCCTTAATCAATTTTCAGTCTCTCTTTGACTACGAACGACACGCTTTCTCTTGATTTTTAAGGATCCTACAATATCGATTTGAGCTCATTCATTAAGTACGTATAGGTCATCGCTTTCGGATAAAAAGCCATCGGGTGATGGTAATGAATGATATTTGCACGCAGATCGTTCCACCAAATGCGCTCCAACCCGCCTCGTGTCATCTTTGGTTCGAGCGGAATTTCGTGGTTCTCCAGTGAATCTTTAACGATCCTGAAGACTACCGAACCGCAGCACAGAACGATGTTGGGCTCTAAGATATGAATTTGCCTCAATAGCAAATCGCCGGTGTTGATCCCTGCTTGATATACGATTTCATCATTGGATCTGGTAGAACCTGCTGTTTTCTTGACATTCACAAAACATACGGACCCGAAGAACCGCTCTGTACTGTTGGAAATCATATGCAGGTTCTCCTCAACCTCTTGAAACGGAGGAAATCCATGTAAGATTCCATAGGTCCATCGGATCAGATTGGGCCATGTTGTCCCTTTCTCCTCAAGAAACTGGCGGTTCCTGATAAAATCCTGATATTTCCATTCGGTGGCGTTCGGGTTTGTTTCACTAGGTTCTTTCAACAGAACGACTACCCGCAAACCTGATTGATTCCAATCCTTTTCGCTAAGCAATCCATCTTCTACAAACAGTCCGCCTTCGGACCGACTTCTCCATTCCCTAAACAGTTTTTCCAGTTGTTCTGTTTTTGTCATGACTCATACCTCTGTAAAATGATTGCTACCTTCACCTTATCAGTCGCTATGACAGCTTCTGTCACGGAACATCAGTTCTTCTGCCTGTACCTTCTTTCCATTTCCCTTATCTCATCAAGCATTCTTGTTCTATACTCAACCGGCTCCAACAACTCCGCATCCTTCCCAAACTGCTTCATCCAACGCAAGAATTCGTCTGCCCCACGGGTGGTGACGATCAGCAGCAAGGAGCCGTCTTCCTGATCAACAAAATCGGGTCTTGATTCATACCGCTCTTCTTTTATGTAACGGGCCACTTTCTTCGAGAACCGGACCTTGAACGTTACTTCCTTCGAACTCGCCGTGATGCCCCACAAATTGGCCAGATAGGCATCAATATCAAAGCCATCCTCAATGTAGAACTTTTTGTGGGTTAACTCGACCGATTGGAACCGGTTCAAGCGGAAAGTCCGCAGATCCTCCCGTTCGTGGCAATAGCCAATCAGGTACAAATGACCGCCGCGCGGCACCAGATAATAAGGGTCGATCATG
>NZ_BDUF01000049.1:6309-71214 GCF_002335525.1 Effusibacillus lacus | reverse complement strand
AAGATCCGGAAGCCCCGATCTTCAAGGTTGCGGACTACGGCATCGTGGGCGATCTGTTCGAAGTGGTGCCCGTGTTGACGGAAGAACTGAAGAAAGTCATAAATGAATAAGTCATTGTTGCATTGTTTAATTCATAATAGACTTACAAAAGCTTGGCGATTCGGAAAATGGCCAAGCTTTTTTTATTTATGACTTAGTATTTGGACTATTTTATATATTTGGCATGGAACTTGCATTGTGAAAACATAACAGCACAATAAGTGACTCATAAAGAGGGGGATGAATTTGGAGGTCCAAACTATTGCGGTTGTAGGTTCTGGCGTCATGGGGCAAGGAATCGCTTATGCGGCGGCGGTTGGAGGATTTCAAGTCGCCTTGCACGATGTGAAACAGGAGGCTTTGGAGCGTGCCCGACAAGCTATAGAACGCGATCTGCAAGAAGGTGTCAAACGGGGAAAGCTTTCGCAAGCGGATGCGGAAGCAGCTCTCGGGAGAATTCGTTTATCCGACACATTGGCCGAGGCGGCACGGGACGCGGACTTGGTAATTGAAGCTGTGCTCGAACTGATGGATTTGAAAGTGGAGATTTTTCGCCAGTTGGATAAGATCTGCAAGCCTCACGCCATTCTTGCCACCAATACGTCGACCATGAGTCCGACGGAAATTGCAGCAGGTACAGGTCGACCCGATCGCTGTGTGGCTATGCACTTTTTCAACCCGGTTCCCAAGATGAAGCTCGTTGAAATCATACGGGGCATGGACACATCGGATCAGACGGTTCGGATCGTGCGGGCCGCAGCCGGGCAAATGGGCAAGGAAACTGTGGAAGTAAATGAATTTCCAGGTTTTGTTCCGGGCCGGATCAGTGCTCTTGTCGGAAACGAAGCGATGTATATGTTGATGGAAGGTGTGGCAAGTGCCGAGGATATCGACAAGGCCATCAGGCTTGGACTTGGATATCCAATGGGGCCGCTGGAGCTGGCGGATCTGGTGGGATTGGATTCCCGGCTGCGAAATCTGGAGTACTTGCACAAGACACTGGGGGAAAAATACCGTCCGTGTCCGCTGTTGATCAAATATGTCAAAGCGGGACGTCTCGGAAAGAAAAGCGGTCGGGGCATCTTTGAATACGGGGAAGACGGAAAAAGGATTTCGCCTACTGATCGAAACTGATCATTTTAGGATGGGAGAGAAAGGAGCGCCATTATGGACTTTACACTGCCGGAGGAGATTGAATCGTTTCGGCTGATCGTCAGAGAATTCATAGAAAATGAAGTGGAACCGGTCGCCCATTTGATTGAGGAACAGAATGAAATACCGCCAGGGATTGTGCAGAAGGCAAAAGATATGGGGTTGTTTGGTCTGAGCATCCCGGAGGAGTACGGCGGGCTAGGTCTGAACATGGTGGGAAAGTGCGCCATTTTTGAAGAATTGGGGAAAACCCACAACGGTTTCACAACCTTTATCGGAACCCATAACGGAATCGGCACTGTCGGCATTGTGGAATTGGGCAACGAAGAACAGAAGCAGCGCTACCTTCCCAACATGGCAACCGGCAAATGGATGGGAGCCTTTGCCCTGACGGAACCAAGCGCAGGCTCGAATGCAGCCAACCTCAAAACCACAGCGGTCCGCAAGGGAGACCGGTATATATTGAACGGATCGAAGCACTACATTACCAATGCACAAGACGCCCATGTATTCACGGTCATGGCGGTGACTGACCCGAGCAAAGGTCCGAAAGGCATTACCTCCTTTATCGTGGAGAAAGATTTTCCCGGGTTTGTGATCGGAAAAACGGAGAAAAAGATGGGGCTCCGAGGCTCCCACTCCAATGAACTGTTCTTCGAGGATCTGGAAGTTCCCGTGGAAAACCGCTTGGGAGCCGAAGGCGAGGGATACGTCAACGCTTTGAAGATTCTTGCCAACGGGCGTGCAGGACTGGCAGCACGAAACCTGGGTTCCTGCCAGTATCTGCTTGACAAATCGGTTCAATACGCGCTGGAACGGGAACAATTCGGCAAGCCGATTATTGAACAACAGGCTGTGCTTCACATGTTGGCCGACATGGCGATGGAGATCGAAGTTCTTCGTTCGATGACCTACCGGGTAGCCTGGATGACGGACCAGAATCTGAACGTAATCAAAGAAGCCGCCATGGTGAAACTGTACGGTTCTGAAGCATACAACCGGATAGCGGACAAAGCGGTGCAGGTGCACGGCGGAATCGGGTACATTGCGGAATACCCGATTGAACGGTTTTATCGCGATGCAAGAATCACCAGGATCTATGAAGGAACGTCGGAGATCCAGCGCAATATTATCGGGGCGCAACTGATCAAGGAGTACAGGAAAAAACATCGGCCGGCGGGGGTGTAGCGGATGATCGAGATTCCGGTTCACCCGGTTTTTCAGTTGTTAACCAATACAGCCGCCAAATACCCGGAACAGACGGCAGTCCGATACAATGACGAAGCGTATACGTACCGGCAGCTGAAAGAGAATGTCGATTCCCTGGCGGCCGCCCTGGCCAACCTCGGGCTGCAGAAAGGGGACCGTGCCGCGGTGATGTTCCCCAACTGCCCGCAATACATGATTGCCTATTATGCCGTGCTGCAGGCGGGGGGAATTGTGGTTCAGGTCAATCCCCACTATACGGAACACGAGTTGAAACATATTCTTCAGGACTCGGGCGCCAAATGGGTTTTGACATCAGATGAACAGACCGGCAAGCTGCTTGCTGTCCGGTCGCAAACGGCAATTGAGAGAATCATTCTGTTCGGCCCCTGCCCGGATTCTCCGGATCATACGCTTTTGCACGCCGAGAAACTGATCGCTTCCTGTCCGCCATGTCCCCCGCAACCGGAAATAGATGCTAAGGAAGATGTGGCGGTTCTTCAGTACACGGGTGGAACGACTGGTCGGTCAAAAGGAGTCATGCTGACCCACTACAACCTGGTCGCCAATGCCTATCAGAGCTATTGGGCCAGCTCTCAGGTATTACAAATTCCCGGGGAAGTGACTTTGGGGATTTCCCCGTTGTATCACGTATACGGCATGACCAGTTGCATGAACGTATCGGTGTTGATTGGCGGGACGGTCATCCTGCTGTCCGGATTTGACAGGGATGAAGTGATCGAAATCATTGCCAAATACCGGCCGACTTTGTTTCCCGGCGTTCCCACGATGTACATTGCGCTGCTGAACCATCCGAAGAGTGGGGAAACGGACTTGACATGTCTTAAGGTATGCAATTGCGGCTCGGCTCCGATGCCGGTCGAAGTGATTCATCAGTTTGAGGCAAAAACAGGAGCCCGGATCGTGGAAGGGTACGGGTTGTCCGAAGCGTCGCCGGTCACTCATCGCAATCCGGTTCAGGGGATACGAAAAGCAGGCAGCATCGGGATCCCCCTGGTTCATACCGAGGCACGGATTGTTGACCTGGAAACCGGAGGCCGGACTTTGTCAACCGGGGAAGCAGGGGAACTGGTTGTCAAAGGACCGCAAGTGATGAAAGGGTATTGGAACAATCCTGAGGAAACACGAGCCGCATTGCGGGAAGGATGGTTATATACCGGTGACATTGCCATGATGGATGAGGACGGATACTACTACATCGTCGGCCGCAAGAAAGAGTTGATTATTACCGGCGGGTTGAATGTTTATCCGAAGGAAGTGGAAGAAGTGTTGTACCAGCACCCGGCTGTGCAAGAGGCAGCGGTGGTGGGGATTCCGGATTCGTATAGAGGGGAAGCGGTCAAAGCCTATGTGGTTCCAAAACAGGGGCAATCCGTTACGGAAGAGGAACTGATTGATTTTTGCCGGAGCCAATTGTCTCCCTACAAAGCACCCCGCAGCGTTGAACTGAGAAGTTCGCTTCCCAAAACCACAGTCGGAAAAATTCTGAAGCGCACTTTGGTGGAAGAAGAGCGAATGAATATGAAAGATTCGTCCAACGCCCAATAAGGAAGGAGAATGAGATATGCAGTTTTCCGAAGAACTGCGGCAAATTGCCCAAACGGTGCAAGAATTTGTCGACAATGAAGTGGAACCGCTCGCCAACCAGATTGAAGAAGAGGATCATGTTCCGGAACATCTGCTGGACAAAGCGAAGCAGCTGGGGCTTTACGGCATGGGAATTCCCGAGGAATACGGAGGACTGGGTCTCGGGGTGGTTGGCAAATGCCTGGTACTGGAAAAAATGGGCCGGACCCACAACGGATTTGTGTCCATTATCAGCGCCCACACGGGAATCGGCAGCACCGGCATCGTCCGTCTTGGCAGCGAACATCTGAAGCAGAAGTACCTGCCGGATTTGGCCGCGGGCAAGTTGTTGGCCGCTTTTGCCCTGTCGGAGCCGGAAGCCGGGTCAGACGCAACAAACATCAAAACCCGTGCGGAGAAAAAGGGAGACCGTTGGGTGATCAACGGAATGAAACATTTTATCACAAACGGTCCCTACGCGGATCTGTTTACCGTGATCGCAGTCACCGACCCATCCAAAGGAGTCAAGGGCGGGTTTACCGCATTGGCGGTCGAGAAGAATTTCCCCGGTTTCAAAGTGGGGGCGGTGGACAAGAAAATGGGACTTCGCGGTTCCCATACCGCTCAATTGTTCTTCGAGGATTGTGAAGTGCCGGAAGAAAACGTTCTCGGAGAAGTCGGCATGGGGTATGCCTCGGCTCTCAAGATTTTGACGGAAGGCCGCTGCACACTCGCTGCCCGGGCATACGGTTCCTGTCAGAAACTGATTGAACTTTGCACGGATTATATGAAGCAAAGGGTGCAATTCGGCAAACCGATTGCCGAGAACCAGGGGCTGCAGTGGATGCTGGCCGATATGGCAACCGAGACCGAGGTAGGCCGGGCGTTCAATTATCAGGTGGCCCAAAGGTTGGAAAACGGCGAAAAAGCAATCAAGGAAGCGGCCATGACGAAGCTGTTCTCAACCGAAACATTCAATAAGGTGGCCGACAGGGCGCTGCAGATCTTTGGGGGAGTCGGGTATATGAAGGAATATGAGGTTGAACGGTTCTATCGTGACGCCCGTATCACCAAAATTTACGAGGGCACCAATGAGATCCAACGCAACATTGTGGCGGCACAGCTGCTGGGAAAATAAACATTGTCACACTCGTGAAATGGGGGAGAACCATGGGCATCGAAGAGATTCGCAAGATTCTGGTGGTCGGGTCGGGAGCCATGGGTTCCCAGATCGCCATGGTATGCGCGTTGGCAGGTTATGAGGTAGCGCTGCAGGACATTTCTCAAGAAAGCTTGCAGAAGGCGGAAGAATCATTGAAAGGACATATGCGGCGGCGAGTCGACAAAGGACGGTTGACGCAGGCGCAGGTTGAGGAAGCATTTGCCCGGCTTACGTTCTCCGAGAATCTGGAACAGGCTGCTCGGGATGCAGACTTCGTGATCGAAGCGATTATTGAAAAACTGGAAGTCAAACGGCAATTGTTTGCCGAATTGGATCGGCTGACTCCCGCTCACGCAATCCTCGCGACCAACAGTTCGACCATCGTCAGCTCGAAGGTGGCCGATGCGACAAAACGGCCGGAGAAAGTCTGCAATATGCACTTCTTCAACCCGGCGCTGGTGATGGAGCTGGTGGAGGTTGTACGAAATCCGCACACCTCACAGGAAACGGTTGATATTACGGTGGAATTGACCCGCAAGATTGGCAAGATTCCAATCGTGCTTCACAAGGAGATATCCGGATTCGTCGCCAACCGGATTCTGGGTGCGATGATGGATGAAGCGGTTTCCCTGTACGAACAGGGGATCGCATCGTTTGAAGATATTGACCTGGCATGCCTGAAGGCATTGAACCATCCGATCGGTCCCTTTGCCCTGATGGATTTGACAGGGATTGACGTGAACTACTACGTGCGGATGCAGCGGATGGAAGAAACCGGAGATCCGCAGGCCGGACCGAAAAAATCGGTGATCGAGAAATTTAAAAAAGGGGAGTGGGGCCGGAAAACCGGCAAAGGCTGGTACGACTACACAGAGCAAGCAAAGAGCACAAGTCGCTCCGAAGCAACGGAAGCACCAGATCGCACAAAGGGGGACCGATAAATGAAAGAGGTTGTGATTGTCAGTGCGGCTCGAACGGCCATCGGCAAGTATGGAGGGACCTTGACGTCCGTCAATCCGGAAGATCTTGCGGATGTGGTCATCCGGGGGGCAATGGAACGGGCCGGGATTTCAAAAGAATCGGTAGAAACCGTTGTCTTGGGCCATGTCCGCTCCACCAGCCGTGCGAACAACATCGCCAGGGTGGCCGCACTGAAGGCGGGAATTCCGGTTTCCACACCCGCCTATACGGTCAATATGCTGTGCGGGTCCGGCATGCAAGCGATCAGTCTCGGGATGAAAGAGATTGTGATGGGAGCAGCCGATATTGTTGTGGCAGGCGGCACGGAAAATATGAGTCAATCCATCTTCTATCTCCGAAACATCCGCAATTCCGATCTTCCCCCCGAATTGGTGGACGCCAATCTGGAGGGAGGCCCCGGTTCGCAACCGATGGACATCTACGGCAAAGATCTGGGAATGGGCCAGACTGCCGAAAACGTGGCGGACAAATACGGAATCAGCCGGGAGGATCAGGATCGTTTTGCCTATGAGAGCCAAATGAAAGCGGCGAAGGCATTGGCGAACGGCGTATTTCAGGATGAAATCGTGCCGGTCGAAGTGAAACAAAAGAAACAATCCATCACCTTCCAGGTTGACGAGTTTCCCAGACCGGATACAACGATGGAGAAACTGGCCAACCTGCGACCGGCATTCAGGCCGAACGGTACCGTTACTGCCGGTAATTCCTGCGGACGAAACGATGGGGCGGCAGCGGTAGTGCTGATGTCAGCCGACAAAGCCCGAGGGTTGGGGCTTGTCCCGCTGGCGAGAATCGTTACTTTTGCGGCTGCCGGCGTGGAGCCTGAGTATATGGGTATTGGGCCGGTTCCGGCGACCTTGAAGGCGCTGAAGCAATCGGGACTGTCCTTGGACGATATCGATCTGGTGGAGTTGAATGAAGCGTTTGCTTCCCAATCGGTAGCTTGTATCCGTGAACTCGGGCTGGATCCGGCGAAAGTAAATGTAAACGGGGGAGCGATCGCTCTGGGACACCCGCTGGGATGTACGGGAACCCGCCTGGTCGTTTCGTTGGCGTATGAAATGAAACGCCGCGGCAGTCGATACGGGTTGGCTACGCAGTGTGTCGGCGGCGGACAGGGTGTCGCGATGATCATTGAGAATCTTACGGGGGGGTCCCAATGCCTGCAAGATTCATGACAGCAAGGGAAGCAGTTGCGCTTATACAAAACGGCTCCACGATCATGGTCGGTGGATTCGGATTGTCGGGCCAGCCCTTGACTTTGGTTGAGGCTTTGCTTGAGACCGATGTCCGGGATTTGACCGTTATCAGCAACAATGTCGGACAGCCGGGGCAAGGACTTGGCAAACTGCTGCTGGCCGGCCGCCTGAAAAAAGCGATCGGCACCTACTTTACAAGCAATCCGGATGTCTCCCGCCACAAGCGGGAAGGAAAGCTGGAGGTGGAATTGCTTCCGCAGGGCACGTTCAGTGAAGCCATTCGGCTGGGAGGAAGCGGAATTGCAGCCTTCTATACGCCGACAGCCGCAGGCACCCTGCTGGCGGAAGGCAAAGAAACCAAGGTGTTTGATGGACGGGAATATGTATTGGAAAGGAGTTTACGGGCGGATGTGGCATTGATCAAAGCGTACAAGGCCGACCGTTACGGAAATCTGATTTACTACAAGACAGCCCGCAACTTCAATCCCGTAATGGCAATGGCAGCGGATCTCACGATTGCGGAAGTGGACGAGGTTGTGGAGATCGGGGAGCTGGATCCGGAAGCGATTGTCACGCCTCATCTGTTTGTTGACGTTGTGGTGTGCAAGGGGGGAATGGCATGACCGATTACCGGAACTATATTGCATGGCGGGCGGCACAGGAACTGGAGAACGGAGATATTGTGAACCTGGGGATTGGGATTCCCGTTCTGGTGGCGGATTATATCCCTTCCGACCGGCAGGTGTTTTTACAATCCGAGAACGGCATCCTTGGCGTAGGTCCCACGCCTCCTCCTGAACGGAGCGATCCGGATCTGATCAACGCCAGCAAACTGCCCATCACGGAACTGCCGGGAGCTTCCTATTTCGATTCCGCACTGTCGTTTGCCATGATGCGCGGCGGTCATGTGGACAAGACCGTTATTGGTGCCCTGCAGGTCAGTGAAAGGGGGGACATTGCCAACTGGGCGGTTCCCGGAAAAGATGTGCTGGGAGTAGGGGGTGCCATGGATCTGATTGTGGGTGCACGGACGGTGATCGTCGCGACGACCCATCTCACCCCCGATGGCAAGCCGAAGCTGCTTCCATCCTGCACGTACCCGCTGACAGCCAAAGAAGAAGTCGACATCCTGGTAACAGAATTTGCCGTGTTTCGTTTTGTCGATTCGAAAATGGTGTTGGAAGAAATGGTGGATGAGTTGACGCTTGATCAGTTAAGGGAAATGACGCCGGCACATTTCAGTGTGTCCGACAGCTTTCGGATTGCAAAAAGACCGAAAAATCCGCGAATAGGTGCATAACCTCCCATACAACCAAAAAAATCAAAAGAAAGACGAGGGGTCAACATGAAAAAGAGAAATCGATGGATGATGGGTGTACTGTCCACAACTCTGGCGACAAGCCTGCTGGCAGGGTGTTCAACCGGAACATCTTCGTCGACCGAGTCTTTAAAAGTTGGGGTTGCGTTCCCCGTTTCGGGCAGCCTGGCAAAAATTGGCCAAGCCTGCACCAATGGTGTAGAAATCGCAAAAGATGTGATCAATGACCAGCCCAATACCAAAAAAATCGAATTGGTGAAAGCGGACGTTCCGGATGCAACGGCTGCTGTCAACGAAGTGAACCGCCTGATTTCACAGGAAAAAGTGAAGACGATTGTCGGCTTTTACGCGAGTCCGCTGGCCATGGCTGCATCGGAAGTCACCGAAAGGAACAAGGTCGTTTATTGGGAAGTGGCCGCTACCGACCCGCGTATTACCACACGGGGATACAAATACGTGTTTCGACCAAATCCGAGTGCGGCCTCGTATGGTCCGACGACAATCGAATATCTGGCGAAAGAAGTGGCTCCGAAGCTGGGGCTGCAGCCGTCGCAAATGAAGGTTGCGATTGTGCATGAGGATGGAGACTTTGGTACAGGGGTTACTAAGGCTACCAAGGAAGCGGCGGAGAAAGCGGGCATTCCGATTGTCGGAGAAATCAAGTACAACGCCAAGCAGACCAACGATATGACATCCATTATCCTGAAGCTGAAAGAACTGAACCCGGATGTATTGGATGTCGTTCAATACGATACCGATGCCCAATTGTTCTGGAAACAGGCAAAGCAGCTGGGGTTAAACGTGAAAGCGGTCATCGGCAACGGTGCGGGACAAAGCTCGGACAACTTCGGACATACCTTTGGAAAAGATGCGGACGGGGTATTGGACACTTCAAGCGCCATGCTGATCAACAAGCAGGCCCTCACTCCGGAAGCTCAAAAACTTGAGACGGAGTTCTTCAAGCGTTACAAGGAAAAATTCGGAAAAGAACCTGACTTGATCGGTAAACTGGCGTTTTCTTCGGCTTATGTCCTGTTTAACGACGTATTGCAAAAAACGGGAACCACGGATCCGGAAAAGGTGCGGAAACAGGCATTGTCCCTTGATCTTCCGGTAGGTGCGACCCCTGTCGGCTGGGGCATCAAATTCGGGGAAGACGGCCAGAACACCCGCGCCCAAATGGCAGTCATGCAATGGCAAAACGGCAAGCTCAATGTGATTTATCCTGAGAACTTTGCGGTGGCCAAACCGATCATGATCCCGCTTCCCGCATGGGGCGAACGGAAATAACACGAAATGGTGGTGAAGCAATGGACATTTTTTTGCAGCTGCTGGCCTCCGGGCTTTTGTTGGGCGGAATTTACGTGCTTGTCAGCGTCGGATTGACACTGGTGTTTGGTGTTATGAAAATTGTCAATTTCGCACACGGTGACTTTCTGATGCTGGGGATGTTTGGTGCCTTTTTCCTGTTCCAACTGCTTGGGGTGCATCCTTACGTGTCCATGTTCATCATGGCCCTTCTGCTCTTCGCGTTGGGGATCGTCTTTTACAAACTGATTGTTGGCAGAACCATCGGGCGCCCGCATGTGGTGCAGATCTTCGCCTTCATCGGATTGTCGGTGGCGCTGCAGAATCTGGCTCTCGTGCTGTTCTCGGCCGATTTTCGCGGGATTAACATGCCGCTGTCGTCTGCCGTTATCAGCCTGGGACCCATTCATATCGGAGTGCCACTCCTGGTGGCGTTTCTAATCGCAGCGGTGATAACAGTCCTGTTGTTCCTGTTCCTGCATTATACCTATGTGGGGAAAGCGATTCGGGCTGCGTCACAAGACAGATTTTCCGCAACATTAATGGGAGTCTCCAATTCCAAAATCTACATGCTTACTTTTGCTATCGGCATCGGATTGCTGGGGGTGGCAGGCTCCCTGCTGATTCCCATCTACTCTGTTTATCCGACGGTGGGAGAGCAGTTTGCGCTCATCGCATTTGTCGTTGTCGTACTGGGGGGGCTGGGCAGTCTGCCCGGAGCCGTCATAGGCGGGTTGCTGATTGGTGTGATCGAAACACTCAGCAGTTACTTTATAGCGCCTTCCATGAAACAACTTGTATATTTCACCGTTTTCATTTTGATTTTGATTTTGCGTCCCAACGGGTTGTTGGGCAGACCGGGTGATGCGGAGGAGGCTGTGTGATGAAACGAACCACTGTGTATCAATTGCTGGGGTTGCTGGTCGCTTTGGCCCTTCCGCTCGTTCTCGGAGAGCAGGATTTCCTGTTGGACACTCTCATTATGATGGTATTGTGGGCCTTTATTGCCTGTTCCTGGAACATTGTCGGAGGATACGGCGGTATGTTGTCGCTGGGACACGCAGCTTTCTTCGGAATCGGCGCCTATACTTCAACCATCCTGTTTGTTCACTATGGAATTTCCCCTTGGGTTGGCATGCTGTTGGGTGCCGTCCTGGCAGGATTGTTCGGGTTGTTTATCGGTGCGGTAACATTGCGTCTCCATGGACCTTTTTTTACCCTTTGCACGATTGCGGTAATGGAGGTATTGATGATTATCGCCATCAACTGGAAATCTCTGACGCAAGGTTCAAGCGGAATTCCGGTTCCCTATCGTCCGGGTGTCCTTAACATGATGTTTGACAGCAAGGCTGCGTATTTTTACCTGGCGCTGGCGCTGCTTGCCCTTTCATACGGGTTCACACGATGGATGAACCGCTCCCATTTCGGCTATTACCTGATTGGGGTCCGGGAAAACGAGCAGGCAGCCCAAGCGTTGGGCATATCCAGCATCCGGGTCCGGCTGATTGCCATGGTCATCAGCAGTGCTTTGACAGCCATGGGGGGAACCTTTTACGCCCAGTATATCGGCATCATTGAGCCCATGCATGAATTCTCCTTTGCCCTTTCGGCCCAGATCGCCCTGATGGCCATTATCGGCGGAATCGGTACAGCAGGGGGACCGATTTTTGGCGCTGTTCTGATAACCTTGCTGGGAACCGTGCTGCGCTCCCTGCTTGGAGGTGCGCAGGGGGGCTTGCAAGCAGTTGTTTACGGTGTGCTGCTGGTGTTGGTCGTGCTGTTTATCCCCCAGGGTGTAGTACCGTGGTTTAGACAGTTGCTTGCAAAACGGAAGGGAGGAACCGTACGTGTTGACCGTGCAGAACCTGTCTAAAAGATTTGGCGGTTTGCTGGCCGTGGACGACATCAGCTTTGAAATCCAAAAGGGAGAGATCTTTGGCATCATTGGTCCTAATGGGGCGGGCAAAACCACCTTGTTTAACCTGATCACCGGGAACATTCCATCCGATAAGGGACAGGTGCGCTTTCAGGACCATGTGATCACCGGCAAAAAGCCCCACCAGATCGCTTCACTCGGGATCGGGCGGACGTTTCAAATGGTAAAGCCGTTTGGCGGATTAACCGTTGAACAGAACGTAATGATGGGGGCTCTTCCCAGACACAAATTGTTTGCTGACGCTCAAAAGGCGGCAAACGAAGTGATTGACAGGCTCGGGCTGAAACCCTATGCGCGTGAAGAAGCCCGGGCGCTGCCGGTCGGTCTCAAGAAGAAGCTGGAGCTGGCACGGGCGTTGGCTACCCAACCTTCCCTGCTGTTCCTGGATGAAGTCATGGGCGGGCTGAATCCGACGGAAGTACAGGAAATGATGGCATTAATACGAAGCCTGAACAGGGATCAGGGAATCACAATCTGCATGATTGAACACGTGATGGCTGCGGTAGTGGCCCTTTGCGAACGAATCGTGGTGCTGCAGCAGGGGCGGAAGCTGGCGGAGGGAACCGCTTCGGAGGTTACCGGCAATCCGGAAGTCATCAAGGCGTATCTGGGGGGAGATGTTGCGCATGCTGGAGCTTAAAAATATCAACGCCTACTATGGCGATGTGCAGGTATTGCGAGACATTTCCCTGACGGTAGGCAAAGGGGAGATTGTCACGATTGTCGGAGCCAACGCAGCGGGCAAGTCTACCATCCTCAAGACGATTTCGGGGGTGGTTCCGAAAGCGGAAGGCAGCATCCGTTTCCAAGGGCAGGAGTTGACCGTAACCCCTCCTCACCTTCGGGTGGAAAAAGGACTGATCCACGTTCCGGAAGGCAGACGGTTGTTCCCCAACATGAGTGTACTGGAGAATTTGGAGATGGGGGCCTTCACCAAACGGGCCCGCGCTCACCGTGGGCAAACCCTGGTTACCATCTTTGAAATGTTGCCCCGTCTCAAGGAACGTGAGAAGCAGTTGGCAGGCAGTTTGAGCGGCGGAGAGCAGCAAATGTGTGCCATCGCGCGGGGACTGATGGCAAAGCCGGATCTTCTGATGCTGGATGAACCGACCCTCGGCCTGGCCCCGATTCTGGTACAGTGGGTGTTTGAGTTCATCCGCCAGATCCGGGATACCGGGGTGACGATCCTGCTTGTGGAACAAAATGCGAACAAGGCCTTGGAGATCGCTGACTGCGGGTATGTGTTGGAAAACGGGCGGATCGTCATGGAAGGGACAGGTAAGGAACTGTTGAGCGATCAAGGATTGCGGAAAGCCTACCTGGGCATGTAAACGGAAAAGTCGGGAGGAGACAAGATGACTGAGGTTGTCATTGTGGAGGCTGTCCGGACAGCCATTGGAAAGATGGGGGGCGCCCTGAAGGATGTGGAGGTCGACTTTCTGGCGGCCAAAGTGATCGGGGAGGTCCTGCGCCGAAGCGGGATAGACGGAAATGATGTGGATGAAGTGATCATGGGGCAGGCCAAACAGAGCACGGATGCGCCCAACATGGCCCGGGTGGCGCTGCTGAGGGCAGGGCTTCCGGTAGAGGTTCCCGGATATACCGTTCACAGGCAGTGCGGTTCCGGATTGCAGGCAATCAATAATGCAGCCCAGCAGATCCAGTGCGGGCTGGCGAATATCGTTGTGGCGGGCGGGGCGGAAAGTATGAGCACCGCACCCTATTATATTCGAGGGGTTCGTTACGGCCTTGAGGCGGGCAACGGTCAGCTGCTGGACCCCAATACGGAAAGTCAGCCCCGGTCCCAGCCCCCTGAAGTGTACGGCAGAGAGTTGACGATGGGGATGACGGCCGAAAATCTTGCGGAACAATACGGGATCAGCCGGGAGGAACAGGATGAATTCGCCTTTCTCAGCCAGAGCCGGGCGGCTTACGCAATCTCTTCCGGCAAGTTTAAGGAGGAGATCGTTCCTTACGAGATCCGGGGAAAAAAAGAAACGATCCGGTTTGAAGTGGATGAACATCCCCGCTTGACCCCGGTGGAAAAGCTGCTGACCCTGCCCGCCGTTTTCAAAAAGGGCGGCACCGTGACGGCAGGCAATTCAAGCGGCCGCAATGACGGCGCTTCGGCTGTACTGGTCATGTCAGAAGCGGAAGCCCAAAAACGGGGATTGAGACCGAAAGCACGCATCCTGGCCCAGGCGGTGTCCGGAGTATCCCCGGAAATCATGGGAATCGGCCCCGTTCCATCCACTCATAAAGCGTTACAAATGGCAGGCCTTGCATTGGAAGACATCGACCTGATCGAGCTCAATGAGGCGTTTGCCGCACAGTCCCTGGCTGTCATCAAAGAGTTGGGAGTGGGGCTTGAAAAGGTAAACGTAAACGGAGGAGCCATCGCTTTGGGGCATCCCTTGGGAGCCACGGGTGCCATCTTGATGACCAAACTGTTGAGCGAGATGGAGCGCAGGGGATCCCGTTACGGATTGGTGACGCTGTGTATCGGAGGCGGACAGGGAATCACCACGATCGTTGAAAATTTGCGGAGTTGACGCTCACACGGAGCAATCCCCGTGGATTCCTGTTTCATCGACCTCGCAACCTACTATCTCCACAGGCGTTCGGTTTCCCTCCGTCCGAGGGTACCGTTTGTTATGCGAATCCAAGGATTTCTAATCCTCGTCGTTCAATATTTAGGGAAGCATTATAGTCCCTGTCAATCGTAGTGTTGCATGATTCGCAAACGTAGGTTCGCAAGTGTAAAGGCATGAGTTTTCGACCTCCGCAAGCGGAACACTCTTGGGTCGATGGGTAAAAGCGTTCCACTTGAACCAGCGTCCTGTTCGCCCAACTGGCTTTGTATGCAATCATGTTTTTGAGCATGTCCCACCCTGCGTCCGCAATCGACTTCGCTAACTTGCGATTCTTGACCAGACCTTTTACATGCAGGTCTTCCATACAGATGATGTCGTGGTTTTTGACAATCTTCGTACTGACCTGATGGAGAAAGTCCTGGCGTGAATTGCGGATTTTGTAATGGACGTTTTGGACTTTCCGAAGCTGTTTGTGCCAATTCTTCGAGAACTTCTGTTTCTTGGCCAACTTGCGTTGTTCTTTTGCCAATTTTTCTTGGTACTGTCGATAGTATTTTGGGTTGGCAATTGATGTTCCATCGGAAAGAAAAACAAATTCCTTCAAACCCACATCAATTCCTACAGGATTTTCATAGGTTGGCGTGGGTTCCACGATTTCTTGCTCTGTAAGGACAGATACAAACCAGCGACCACAGTTTTGAGTGATCGTGATGGATTTCACTTTTCCCTCCATCTGTCTTGATTTGCGGTATCGCACTTCGCCGATTTTCGGAATGAAGATGACTTTTTCTGCGATGCGAAATTTCTGAGGGCAAGTGAAGGAATCGTGCCGATTCTTCTTTTTGAAGGCAGGGAACTCGGCTGCCCCTTTAAAGAAGTTTTTGAATGCGCGGTCCAAGTGGCGAAGGGTGGTTTGCAGACTTTGAGAGAAAGCATCTCTCAAGAAGGGAAACTGCTGTTTTAGATTTGGCAAATCGGTAGCCATCGCATGGTAGAACACAAATGTTTTGTCCTGTTCGTACTGCTCCATGTTCTTTTTTAGATAGTGGTTGTAAACGAAGCGTTGGCAACCGCATGCTTGCTTGAGCAAACGAATTTGTTCCTTTGTTGGCTCTAGCTTGAAACGGTATGCTTTATGAATTTTCATTTGTGTTCACCACCCTTCGCGAACTGGTGTTCTTATATTCATTATACCAAATTTATTGGAAAATCAAGAGGATTTTTGCGCTTTCTTACCCAAAGCCAATTCATCCTGACGGCAAGCCGACAGGTTTTCTTGGCTCACATCTATAACCGGGAGAAGACTTTGCGATGCTTCGACACCGGTTGAAGTGACAGTACGCCTGTCCCTTCTTGCTTTGGCCTTCTTGTATTTAACGGAAGGAGTCTCGACGGTTTACAGAGAAGTCATAAGAATCAGCGACTTCTTGCGACGGGGGAATGGGTGATGGCAAAAGTGAAAGAAACCGCAGCAAGCCCGAAAATTGACATTGGTGTTGCCTTCCTTGACCGTGAAGGGTTCGTTGTGTACGCGAACGATACGATTCTCCGCTGGTTGGGGAAGCCCAACAATCAAGTGGTAAAGGCCAAGTTTGACATTTTGATCTCAAAACGGCAGTTGTCTGAAATACTGACTTCCGGCAGACCGATGGATTGGCGTGTGCCGCTTGGGGATTTGGATCTTTATGTGAATGCGTTTCCTTGTGCAAAAGACCCGGGAGAAGCAGTTGTTTGCCTTGTTGTCTACAACACTGTCCCGCTTAAAATCATGCAGGAGCGGCTGCAGGATATGAAAGCGGCCGCAGACGAACTGAATGCGATTTTCCAAAATTCCTACGATGCCATCTATATAGTTGACGCCAATGGCATCACCCTGAAGACAAACGACGCGATCGAACGGCTGACAGGGATTCCCAAAGAATATTATGTCGGCAAGGATCTTCGCTATCTGGAGAAGCGGGGCATTGTGCAAAAATCCGTGTCATTTGAAGTTATGAAGCAGAAAAAGCCGGTAACAGTCATCCAGGAAAACGCTCTCGGCAAAGTGCTCCTGATAACGGGGAGCCCGGTGTTCAACGAGCAGGGAGAAGTCATCCGGGTCGTGACCAATCTGCGGGATATATCGGAATTGAACCGGTTGCGGGAGGAATTGCTGCAGCTGCGCAAATTCCATACGGGAGACGAACCGTTTATCGTGGCGAGTAAGCCGATGGAGCGAGTGGTGGAACTGGCCCGCCGGGTGGCCAATACCGATACGACCGTCTTGCTGTTGGGAGAGTCGGGTGTCGGCAAAGAAGTGGTGGCCCGCATGATTCATCGCAACAGCCGCCGCTATGAAAAAGGTGCTTTCATCAAAGTCAACTGCGGGGCCATCCCTCAGGAACTGCTGGAATCGGAACTGTTCGGGTATGAATCGGGAGCCTTCACGGGTGCGAAAAAGGACGGCAAACCGGGCATGTTTGAACTGGCCAACGAGGGAACCCTGTTTCTTGACGAAATCGGGGAACTTCCGCTGCATCTTCAAGTGAAGCTGCTGCGCGTGTTGCAGGAACAGGAATTTCATCGGGTGGGCGGAGTCAAACCGGTCCGGGTAAATGTCAGAATCATAGCGGCCACCAATCGCGATCTGAAGAAAATGGTCGACGAAGGCACATTCCGTGAAGACTTGTATTACCGGCTTTATGTGGTGCCGATCGAGATTCCGCCCCTTCGAAAAAGAAAAGAAGAAATCCGTCCCCTGATCCGGTTTTATGTCGACAAATTCAACCGCAAATATCAGACGGCCAAAACTCTGACGGATGAGACGCTGGAGGCTCTGGAGCGTTATGAATGGCCCGGCAATATCCGGGAACTGGCAAACCTGATTGAACGGCTGCTGGTGATTACACCTGAACATGTGATTCAGCCGGAACATTTGCCCCATTTGACCGGGGTAACCATTCCCGGCAGCAAAGGGAAGCAGAAGAATGACTTTGTTCAGAATCTGCTGCCACCGGCATTGAGTGAAGACGAATGGATCGGCCGGGCGGAATCGGAAGGGCTGCAGGCTGCCATCGAAGAAATGGAACGAAGCCTGCTGGAAGCTGCCTTCCATAAATACGGAAGTTCGTACGAAGTTGCAAAAGCGCTAAAAATTAGCCAATCAACCGCCATCCGGAAAGCTTACAAATATGGAATCCGAAACAAAACGGAAGGGGAGTAATCATGGAGTTTCAAAATATCTTGGCCAACGTCGAACAAGGTCTTGGCATCATTACCATTAACCGGCCGGCTGTGCGAAACGCGCTCAATATGGAAACAGTTAGCGAGATGCGGACAGTATTGCAGGCTTGGAAAACCGACCCGGAAGTGCAAGTGGTCGTATTTACCGGTTCGGGGGAGAAATCCTTTGCTGCAGGTGCGGATATTTCCCAATTGCGGGAGCGCACCCTGTTTGATGCTCTGGAGTCCCAGATGCAATCGTTTTATCGGGAACTGGAGCTCTATGAAAAGCCGACCATTGCCGCCATCAACGGCTTTGCATTGGGTGGGGGGTGTGAACTGGCCCTGGCCTGCGATATTCGAATCGCCAGCACTCATGCGAAAATGGGATTGCCTGAGCTGAATCTGGGGATTATCCCGGGCGCCGGCGGAACCCAGCGCCTGGCAAGACTTGTCGGCAGGGGGAAAGCGGTGGAAATGATCCTGACCGGCTCGTTTGTGGATGCGGAAGAAGCCAGAACCATCGGACTCGTCACACAAGTCGCCCCTCCCGATCAACTGATGGCGGCAGTGCGGAAAACGGCGGACGCCATACTCGGCAAAGGGCCGTTGGCCGTTCGTCTGGCGAAACTCGCAATTCAAACCGGACTCGAGACGGACCTTCATACCGGTTTGGTCATTGAGAAACTGGCACAGGCTATTTTGTTTACAAGCGAAGACAAGCGGGAAGGAACCACAGCTTTTTTGGAAAAGAGAAAGCCGAATTTCCAAGGCAAATAACGGGGAGGTAGCAGATGTCAGATCCGAAACTGTTGCAAGAATTAAGGGAGTACTTTTCGGAAGTGCCTTTTTGGCGGCATGTCGGGATTGTGATCGAAGAAGTGGAAGAAGGCCGTTCGGTTCTTTCGCTGAAGGTCGAGCAGTACCATTTGAACGGCAACATGACGGTTCACGGGGGTGTGTACGCCACATTGCTGGACAACGCCATGGGGTTGGCCTCAAGGGCTGCCGCCGGACGGTTTCAGGCGACAACTCACATGAACGTTCATTTCCTGGCGGCGGTTGATCAGGGAACCATCTACGCCCGTGGAAGAATCGTTCACCGAACCAAACGAACCGTCACAACGGAAGCGATTGTAGAAACGGAAGACGGAACTCTGCTCGCCATGGCGACCGGGACGTTCCGGGTTTTTCAGGAAGAGTGATCGCGCATGAAGGATACGGCGGCGGCATCATACTGAAACAAGTCAGCTGTTGGATGCTGGCTTTTTTTTCTGCTTGTTTGACTCCTTTCCTTGCCGGTTGTTCTGTTGTCTCAACCAGGGAGGGTCCGCCAATTGGTGCAGGGTATGCACCAGCCACGTGAAAAAGAGGGGAACTGCCAGACTGACACCGGTCCATACGAGAACGCCGACAGACGGGAGATGGTCTGCAATGAATCTCCACACAATCGGTACCTCCCTCTTCCGGAATTGATTACCGAGGTGAAAGATCGTATTTCCGCAATTGATATTGATAATGTAGCGGGCAGTGGAGTCATAGAAGAGCTCATTGAAGACAATTTCCTGTCTCCCTTTCCACAGGGACATCTTACGGAACGTCCGGACCGGGTAGTGGCCAGCCTGCTGGAAGGCAGAGTTGCCGTCCTGCTGGATGCTCACCTTATGTATTGCTTGTGCCGTTCACTTTTTCCGATCTCATGAAAGCGCCTGACGATTATTACGAAAGGTGGACCATTGGAACCTTGATTCGTTTTTTGCGTTATCTTACCGCGTTCATTTCGGTCTTTCTTCCTGCATTGTATATTGCTCTTACGTCGTTTCACCCGGGGATGATTCCCAGCAAATTGGCCTTGTCCATTGCCGCCAACCGTGAAGGTGTGCCATTTCCGGCAGCCATCACCTTTCGCATCCTGCGTTTCGGATTCATGTTTGTGGCAGCCTTCTTTGGACTCTATGGAATCATCATGGCTTACATCTTCCTCAATATCCACATGTGCAGGTTAAAGAGTTTCGGAGTCGTATACACCACACCTTTTGGTCCCTACAAGCTGCGGGATTGGAAGGATCTGGTCGTTCGCCTGCCGATTTCGGTCCTTCGCAAACGGCCTGCAACCATTCCTACAGACGATACCGACCGGATGGGATAAGGGGGATGAGGATGCAGAACAGGGAAACAATCAGCTCGTTGCAACTCCTGGTGATACTTGTCTCCAATGTGCTTGGACTCGGAATTCTGACATTGCCAAGAGAAGTTACGGATGCATGCGGGACGCCGGATGCATGGATGTCTTTGCTGTTGGTCGGGGTTGTCGTATGCATACCGGTAGCCATTCTTGGAAAATTGAGTTCCGTATTTCCACAAACCCATTTTTTGGATGACTGTCAACTTCTTGTGGGACAATTCGGCAAGTGGGTCATTGGTTGGTATCTCATCCTCTATTATCTAATGATCATTTCTATGGAACTGCGCGGGTTGGGGATGTTGGTCGGGCAATACCTGTTGGACAGAACCCCGATTGAAATCGTGATTCTGATCCCCTTGTTTGCCTCGGTTTACGTGGTTACGGGAGGATTTGGTCCAATTGTAAGGATTAACCAGATGTTTTTTCCTGTCGTGGTCGGTATGTTTATCTTGAGCCTGTTGATGGCTTTCCAAAATGTGGAGATCAAGAACTTGCAACCCATGTTCTCAAAAGGGTTCCAGCCGGTGCTCAAGGGAGTTCCCGCAGCGGCCTTCTCGCTGTTGGGAGTAGAAATCATTTGGTATTTCTCCAATTCTTTGAAAAAAAAACAATGCGCTTGTGGTGGGACTTGCCGCTGTATTGTCCATTACCTTTATCTATGCCATGCTGGTTTTCCTGGCAATCGGCGTATTCCACACCGAGACTCTCAAGACCCTTGTCTGGCCAACTCTGGAGATGATCAAGGCGGTTGAACTTCCCGGAGGCTTTCTTGAGCGTATCGAATCGTTGTTTTTGACCGTTTGGACCATGACCATCTTCTCAACGATCGCCATAAGCCATTTTCTGGTGGGGCAAGCATTGGGGCAGCTGTTTAACCGGGACAGCAAAAGATTCGTCTATGCAGCAGTTCCTGTTGTATATATTGGAGCCATGACGCCGCAAAATGTGGTCGAGTTGTTTCAGTTTGGAAAGATTGTGTCAATTGCCGGAATTCTGTTCATGGCCGGAATTTCCCCGATCCTGTTGCTGATCGCACGAATCAGGAGGCTTGGCAACTATGGGGAAAAATAAGATTTTGCTCCTTCTGACAGCTGTTCTAGGACTCACTTTCCCGGTAGGCTGCTGGGACCGTGTTGAGATCGAAGAACGCGGTTTTGTGATGGCGATTGGACTGGATATGGCTGAGGAAGCAAATGACGGACAGCCGGAGGAAAAATCAGACCAGAAGAAGCTTCCGCAACTGGAAGCAACGTATCAAGTTGCCATCCCTGCCAATCTGCAAACCGGCGGCGGCTCCGGTGGAACGGGAGGAGGCGAAGGAAGTGGTGGAAAATCGGAAGGAAAGGCTTTCATGAACCTGACGATAAAGGGAGATGCGCTGTTTAAGACCGTCAGGTTAGCTGGAACCCGCAGCAGTCGTACGTTGTATTTCGAACATAACAAACTGGTGGTTATTGGGGAGGAACTGGCCAAAACCGGCTATCTGCCGAATGTGATCGATATGCTGTTGAGGGATCATGAGATGCGTCGGCGCATGAAAGTCGTGGTTGTGCAGGGAAAAGCGAAAGAAGCTTTAAATGCAAGGCCTGTCCAGGAAAAACTGAACAGTGAATATCTGGACTCACTGACGGAGAATTTCCAAAGAACGCCACGGATGCCCAAAGAGATGACAATTGGCGATCTCTCGGAAAATCTGAACGGGAAGTCGAGCTTTGTCCTGCAGCGGGCTATCCCCTACAAGGATGAGGTCAAGATCGTTGGAGCTGCCGTCATGCATGGCCATGACAATAAATTGGTCGGATGGCTGACAGGAGAAGAAACGGAAGGTCTTTCCTGGGTAACCGGCAAGATGAAAGGGGGCATTACTGTCGCTGAACTGCCGTCCGGCGAACGGGTTGTATATGAAATCCGGAGGGTGAAAACTAAAGTGATACCTGTGGTCAAAGGAGGAAAGTACCATTTTACTATTCGGATCGACGCGGAGGGTTCAATAGGTGAGAGTTGGGCGCAGCGGGACCTAATGGATGCACAATTCGTCAAAGAGGTGGAACAGGCAACCCGGGAGCAGATCCAGCGACTGACTTCAAAAACGTTTGACAAATTGCAGAAAGAACTGAAGGCGGATGTAATCGGGCTTGGAGAAGAGTTGTCCCGCAAACAACCAAAACTGTGGGAGCAGATCAAAAACGATTGGGACCACGGGAAATATTACTTTGGTAACGCGGAGATCCACGTTGAGGCAAATGTGCAAGTACGTTTCCGGGGAGTGATCTCAAAAGTTGAGAAGAGCGGCTAGGCCAAGGGGGGACATACCCGTGGACAAGCGATTGTATGGACAGCATCTGTCATATTTTCCCGGGAAATGTCGAAGGGCAAGGATTCTTTTGAATTGTGTCGAACTACTGTTTAGGTGAATGGCATGACACATTTGGTAAAATTATTCTTGGGCGCTCGTGTGGTCAAAACCTCAATCGCGGCAGGACTTGCCCTCTATTTGGCCTCCTTCTTGCACTATCCCGGGTACACCTATGCCGCGTTGATTGCCGTATTGGCTACGCAGAAATCGCTGACCCGATCCTTCGGATTGGCCAAATACCAGGTTTTTTCCTCATTTATCGGCACTTTGGGCGGTAACCTGGCGGCTTATTATTTCGGCACCCACCCTTTTATTGGCGCGGTGCTGGTTTATGCTTTGTTTATCATTCATTTGCGGCTGGGTTGGCGGGATACCATTCTTATTTCAATTGTCACGGCCTTAAACTCTTTCTCCACTTTCGAAGGAGAGTTGGTGGTGCATGCCAGCAAACAGATGTCCATTGTCCTGATCGGAATCGGATGTTCCATCATCGTCAATTTGATGGCGGTTCCCCGTTATGAGCACAAACTTGAGGAACTGCTCAACCGGTCTGAGGGCATGCTGCGGGGATTGTTTTACATGATTCTGAACGATCTGGATCGATTTGACCAGAGGATGTCCAAACAGGACTTTGCCCGGCAGGTGAAAGAGGTTCGCACTTATATTCAAGAGGCGCGTCATTATGCGGAACTGATGTTTGAGGATCAAAGGTTTTATCCAATCAAAGGACGGGAAACCCAACAAGCGATCCGAACCCTCCGGCAGATGGAACTGTTAAGCAATCATCTCCTCCGATTGAACGAAACGCTGGAAAAGGTGGAAATTTGGGTGGAACCAATCCCCTGGGTTAGCCGTTTGCTGAATGTTGTGCTGCTTGCACAGGCAAGGGTGTTTCATGGCAGGCCAGCCCATTTTTCGCTGATTGACCGGGCGATTGGAAATTTGGATCAATTGTTCGAGCGGATGGACCTGCCGAAAAATCGTTTGGAATTCACGACCAGGGCGTCCTTGCTCCATTTCTACATGAATCTAAAATCCTATTATGAGGACTTGAAAGGGATTTGCGGGCTGTCCCCAAAGCCATGAGACAGCCCGTTTAGGGTATGATTTCGAAAATAACGGTGGTTTCGCCGCTAAACTTGTCGAATCTCCGAATAACGTTGATAATCACCACTATTTCGATAACTCCCCCCCTAGATTTGCAAAATAACATTGAAAATCACCACTATTTTTCAATATGGTTATTTTCCTCATGGCTTCTGACCTGACCAGGAAGTTTCCAAACAATCAATTTTGGGACAGATTCATTGTTGCCGTTCTACCCCCCAGACGACCGGTCCACACTTCTAACACCCGCCAACCTGTCATAGAATTGTGTGACAGAATTTTTATTCGTCTGGACGTCAAAATGAATTGGGGGGGATCAAATGAAGGCGGCTGTACTTGAAGAACTGAAGAAACCACTGGTTGTGCGGGAAGTGCAGGATCCGGAATTGGCACCTGACGGAGCCATCATCAGGGTGGAAGCCAACGGAGTTTGCCGCAGCGACTGGCATGCGTGGGTAGGAGATTGGGACTGGATCGGCATTCAACTCCCGCTGCCGCATGTGCTGGGACATGAATTTACAGGTGTTGTGGAGGAAGTGGGACGGGATGTAAAGCACTTCCGCAAAGGGGACAGGGTGATCGTTCCTTTCAGCCAGGGGGACGGCACTTGTGCCCAGTGCAAGTCGGGTCACCAAAACATCTGCGATCACATTGTGATGCCCGGGTTCTCCTATTGGGGCGGTTTCGGCCGCTATGTCCACATTCCGAACGCGGATGTCAATCTGGTGAATCTGCCCGACGGAGTGGGATTAGTGGAAGCTGCAGGCATGGGCTGCCGGTTCATGACCGCTTTTCATGGAGTTGTGGATCAGGCCAAAGTTCGCCCCGGGGAATGGGTGGCGGTACATGGATGCGGCGGGGTAGGCCTGTCGGCTGTGCAAATTGCGACTGCGATGGGAGCCAATGTCATTGCTGTCGACATCGGGGATGACAAGCTGGAGTTTGCGCGGAAGTTGGGGGCTGTTGCAACAGTCAACGCCCAAAAGGAAGTGGCACCCGAGGCCATCAAGGAGATTACAAAAGGCGGAGCACATGTATCGATTGATGCTCTGGGGGTCGCTGCCACTTGCCAGTCCTCCCTTCTAGGCTTGCGGAAACGGGGGCGCCATCTGCAAATCGGGTTAACCACCCGGGAAGCACAAGGAATGATCGCTTTGCCGATTGATTTGATTGTGCTGTTTGAGTTGGAAATTGTGGGATCCTTGGGGATGCAGGCATCCAGATACCCCGAAATGCTGCAAATGGTGGAAAAAGGCAAATTGCGCCCCGGGGATCTGGTGACAAATACGATCTCTCTGGAGGAAGTCAGCGATATACTGGCTTCGATGACGGAGTATGGCAATGTTGGAGTGACTGTTGTAGACAAGTGGTGATTAGGCCTCTTTTGAAGTGGTGGTAGGCCTCTTTTGAAGTGGTGGTAGGCCTCTTTATAGGAGTCGGAGCGAGTTGGAGTCGGTCTTCTGGACTATGTTAACAATACGGGCGTAGCCTTGCCATCTCTTGGAATAGGTGATTTTCAGGTATTTGGTGCCGTTCCCTTCTCCAGGTCACTTGGCTCGGAATAACGGCACAGGGTACCGTTATTCCTTTCTCCGGGGTCTTTTGGTTCACAATAACGGCACTGGATGCCGTTATCACGACAGCCGAAGGTGTTTAGCGGCACTGGGTGCCGTTATCAAGACAGCCGAGGGTGTTTAACGGCACTGGGTGCCGGTATCGCGACAGCCGAAGGTGTTTAGCGGCACTGGGTGCCGGTATCGCGACAGCCGAGGGTGTTTAGCGGCACTGGGTGCCGGTATCGCGACAGCCGAGGGTGTTTAGCGGCACTGGGTGCCGGTATCGCGACAGCCGAAGGTGTTTAGCGGCACTGGGTGCCGGTATCGCGACAGCCGAAGGTGTTTAGCGGCACTGGGTGCCGGTATCACGACAACCGAGGGTGTTTAGCGGCACTGGGTGCCGTTATCATGACAGCCAAGGGTGTTTAACGGCACTGGGTGCCGGTATCAAGACAGCCGAGGGTGTTTAACGGCACTGGGTGCCGGTATCACGACAGCCGAAGGTGTTTAACGGCATTGGGTGCCGGTATCACGACAGCCGAGGGTGTTTAACGGCACTGGGTGCCGGTATCAAGACAGCCGAGGGTGTTTAACGGCACTGGGTACCGGTATCACGACAGCCGAGGTTGCTTAGCGGGCCTGTGGCCCGTCCTACCTTAGATAGCGGTCAAGATCTCATCCATCCGCTCCCTTGCATAATGGTACCCCGCCTCCACGCACTGTTCCACCTTATGGAAGTCAAGCGCTCCCACATATCCGACATGAGGATGCAGGGAGAGATCCGCATATTGATGCTCGTGCGCCATTTGATCTCGCAGGTTCAGGTTGATCACATGGGCGAAGATTGAAAGGCCGGATCGTAGCTGCCCGACATCGCTGTTGGCAAAAGCGGTTACCGTATCGACGGCGATCACCCGTTCCGCGCCCAGTGCCCGAACCAAACGGACGGGACAGTTTAATGACACGCCGCCGTCGGTGAGGATGTAGCCGTTCCACCGTACAGGCTGAAAGATTACGGGAATTGAGCAACTTGCTAAGACCGCTTGGGCTATGGTGATATCTGATTCTGTTCGGTAGCCGGGTACCGGTTCTTGGGAAAATACTACAGGTTGCCCGGTTCGAAGCTCGGTGGCGACAATTCCGCAGGGCACACGCAGAGCGGAAAGCGGTTGTCCGTCGGTCAACTCAGTGATAAGGGATTGCAGGCGCTCCCCTTTGATCCATCCGTCCAGGTAGGGTCGTCTCATCAGGATTTTGGCAAGGATGGCTTTCCAGTTGTAATCAAGATGCCGTTTGGAAAATCGCGGCATTGCCAGTTTCATGTCTTCGACGGAATAACCGTACGCATAGAGTGCGGCAACCATAGCTCCCGAACTGGTGCCCGCAACATGAGTCACCGTAATTCCGGCTTCTTCCAGCGCTTGGATTACACCAATGCCGGCAGAACCTGACACCCCGCCACCGGCCAAGGCCAGTCCAACCCTTCTTGGTTTATTGTCAGATCCGAAAACTTTCTCCTTGGGAAGTCCGTTAGCGCTTTCCGCAGCCTTCTCCTTACAAAGTTCGTTGACGTCTCCCACTTCCGTCTGCTTGCGAATTTGGTTGCTGTCTGTCACTCTTGTATCTGATTGGGGTTTTGCTGGAGCGGATCGTGTTTCGTCCCCCTTGCGAAGCTGGTTGTTACCTGTCACTCTTGTATTCTTACTGATTTCGGTATTCAGAGGAAACCACTCTCCTTCGCAGGTTCCACCAGGCCAACAATCCCAACGGCACGGGCAGCCAATAGGTAAACGCCCGGTACAACAAGGTGACGGCTGTCGCCAGATCGGTAGGAACTCCCAACAGGGCAAAGGTTCCCACCATCGAGAGTTCGAACACTCCCAGTGTCGTGGGGAGGAAGGTCAAAAAGGAAATAAGAATTGTCAAACTGTACCCTGCCCAAAGAAGCGGCAGGGAAACCTGTGTATGGAAGGCGGAAAAACAGGCCTCCAGCATCGCGATCCTGACCGGGTACAAGCTCCACAATAAGAGAAGTGGAGGCAGAAGCTCCCGCCGGTTGCGCCAACTGAACCTGACATGATCACGACCTGCAACGAGCGATGCAATCACCCTGGGAAACCGGGAAACAAACTGAAGATTGCTTATCCAATCAAGAAAACGTTGAGAACCAATCAACAGGGCCAGGCCGGCTGCCAAGATTACAAAGCCGGCGGAAACAACCACCAGAACCACCGCTTCGTTGAAAGGAAAGTTATAGGAGTCAATCCAGAACAGCGGGACTATCAAGAGCGGCACAATTTGCAGATACCCCATGACAAAAGTGGTGGCCGTCATCCTGATGGATTCGGATACAGGGATTCCTCTTCCATGGGCCAGCCACACATAGGAACTCATGCCGGCCGCTCCCCCGCTTGGCAGCAGACGTTCGACCGTACTGGCTGCCACCAGCAATTGCAATTGCTCCAACAACGAATTGTTGACGCCGATTGACCGGTAGACGAGCCGGTTGGATTGAGCCGCCAAAGCCAGAAAGAGGAACTCCAGGGAAGCCAGTTCGGCAAGGTTCCCAACTGTAACCTGTCGCAAATATTGGGGCAGCAGGGCAAGATCACCGCGTCTGGAATAAACAAACCACCCAAGCATTGCAAGGGTAATCAGTAAGATAAGCCATCTTGCTTTGGAAGAGGTTTTGCTTGCAGCCGGAGTGCTGGAAGATGGTATGTGGTTCAATCAGTCCACCAGTTCTTCCGCACGGGTTTCCCGGCCCAACACCAGAACCGCCAGGGCACCCACCAGAGTGACTCCAAAGAAAATGCCGAAAATGACGGGAAACGATACTTTTGCAGCCGCAAGATACCCAATCACCAGCGGTCCCAGAATTCCGCCTACCCGGCCGAAAGCGGCAGCCATTCCGGCACCGGTGGTCCGGAATCGGGTCGGATACTGTTCCGGGGTATACGCGTAGAGCGCACCCCAGGCGCCAAGATTAAAGAAAGATAACAGAATTCCGGCTGTCAGCAAGCCGGCAATGGAGGTTGCGTAGCCGAAAGCATAGGCGCTTATGGCTGTGGCTGCAAGGTAGGTGACGAGCACAAACTTGCGGCCCATGCGCTCAATCAACCAGGCAGCGCTGAAATAACCCGGAAGTTGGGCCAGGGTCATGATCAGCACATATTGGAAGCTCTTGATCAGCCCAAACCCTTTCATCGTCATCACAGTCGGGAGCCACAAGAAGATGCCGTAATAGGAAAACACCACGCAAAACCACAGAATCCAGAGCATAAACGTGCGACGGGCATATTCACGGGACCAGACGGCAGTCATGTTCTGCCATACAGACCGTCTCTCCCGCATGGCAGGTGCTTGCAGTCGCGGGGAGTCGGGCAGGCTCCAGCGCAGGTAGACCGCATAAAGGGCAGGAACCGCCCCAACAAGCATCGCAACTTGCCAGCCATACTTGGGAATGACATAGAAACCGACAAGTGCGGAAAGAATCCAGCCGCCCGCCCAGAAGCTTTCAAGCAGAACCACCACTTTACCCCTCTCCCCAGCTGGCACGCTCTCCGATACCAGCGTGGATGCAACCGGCAATTCACCGCCAAGCCCCATCCCAATAAGGAAACGAAGCAGGGCCAGCATGGCAAACCCTGTAGCCAGTGCCGAAAGTCCGCTGGCCATGCTGAACATCAAGAGTGTCAGAATGAATATCGGCTTCCGTCCGATCCGGTCTGCCATCACGCCAGCCAACAACGCTCCGACAGCCATTCCAATGCCGTTGATGCTTCCCAACCAGCTGATTTGTTCGGGAGCCAACTTCCAGTCGACTTTCAAAGCCGCGAACACGAACGATGCCAGCCCTACATCCATTGCGTCAAACAACCAGCCGATTCCGGCAATCCACAGCAGTTTCCTGTAAGTTGGCGCAGTACCTGCCAACGTGCTCATTGGGATTCCCCCTTTTTTTTCCATTCCACTTTGTGATGATTGTAACAAATACTGGTTACCTCTTTTTGTAGCGGAAAACTTTGTGAAAAACAAGGACAAAGGAGAAATTTGCCCCCCTTCCATTTTCTTTTCATGTGTGTTACTGTTTTGGTAAAGTTCAAAACTTTGCCACTAGGGGTGCCGATTGCAAGGCTGAGAGGCGACCGGATTGAAGGATCGCCAACCCTTGGAACCTGTTGGTTAGTACCATCGTAGGGAAGTGGGTGAGACACAGATTGTTTGCGTATGCGCCGCTTTCCTGCCCGGAAAGCGGTTTTTGGTTTTGAGGGCAGTAAACTTTGGGAGGAATCGTCCTTTATGAAAAATTGGAACATGCGTGAAATCGTAATTATGGTGGTGCTGTCGATCGTTTGCGGAATTGTGTATATGCCCTGGGGGAATGTATGGCTCGGGTTGAACGGGGTGTTTGGCCCTGCTGGCGGCGAGGCTGTCTATGGTTTGTGGTTTGTGGCAAGCGTACTGGTAGCCTACATTGTGCGCAAACCGGGGGCTGCTTTCACGGCGGAGATGGTGGCCGCTCTGGCAGAATTGATGTTGGGAAGCCAGTTTGGTCCCCAGATGTTGATATCGGCGGCCATTCAAGGCGCATTGTCCGAGTTGGCGTTTGCATTGTTCGGGTATCGCAAGTATACCGTACCCGTATTGCTGCTGGCTGGAATTTTTCCGGCAGCAGGCAGTTTCGTCTACGAATTTGCCAAAGCTTCCCTTGAAACCATGAGCACCGGCATGCTGATTGCGGCTTTCTGCATCCGCTTGGTGAGCGGCGCCATCCTGGCCGGATTGCTTGGCAAAGCGGTGGCTGACCTGCTGGCGCGTACGGGGGTATTAAACGGCTATGCAATCATCCGGGATACACGAAACAATTCGAATGCATTCTGATTCTGCGAAACAGTGTGCGGTTGAGGGAGTAAGCCTTGCATTCCCGGATGCACCGGAGCGAAAAGTGCTGGATCAGATCCATCTGTCCATCCGCAAGGGGGAATCGGTCCTGCTGCTTGGACCAAGCGGGTCGGGAAAGAGTACACTCGGATATGTTCTGGGTGGCTTGATTCCTCGCTCCATAGAAGCGGTTGTCACCGGCAACGTGCGGGTGGAAGGACGGGTGGGCATGCTGTTTCAGGACCCCGAGGCCCAGTTCTGTATGCTGACGGCTGAAGATGAGATTGCCTTCGGATTGGAAAACATCCGCATTCCCCGTCGGGAAATGGAAACTCGTATCGATGCGGCCTTGGAACGGTTTGGCCTGATGTCCTGGAAGCGCCGGAATTCAGCTGAGATGTCCGGCGGCATGAAGCAGAAGCTGGCGATGGCCTGTTTGCTGGCAATGGAGCCGGACATCTATATCTTCGACGAGCCGACGGCCAATCTGGATCCGGCTTCGACCCGGGATGTATTGCGGGCCATTCGGGAATTGAAGCAAACCGAAAGCAAGACCCTGCTGATCATTGAACACAAGGTGGAAGGGGTCATCGATTGGGTCGATCGGGCTGTGCTGCTGGGGCCGGACGGGAGACTTCTTGATGAAGGAATGCCAGGGGAAGTGTTTCGCCGGAGGCAGGCAGAGATTCGGGCCTATGGCATCTGGCAGCCGACACTTTGGAAGTGGTCGAGCCGGTTGAATCCGACGGCTCCTTTTCCAACAACGACGAAGCAGTTCGTGGATGCGGTTGATTCGGGGCAGGTACCGCAGCTGGTGGAGCTGTTGGACCGGGAGACAGGTGCTTTGACTGCTGCCAGCCCGGCAGCTGCATCTCTTCAGGATTTGGATCCGATTGGGAAAGTGCCCCTGTTTCGAGCTGAGAATGCCTCTTTCTCATACGGGAAAGGCCATAAAGTGTGGGGGCCGATCAGTTTTGACATAAACGCGGGAGAATGGGTTGCGATTGTGGGGCCCAATGGATGCGGCAAAAGCACGCTGCTTTCCGCCCTCATGGGGTTACGGAACCTGTCGGAAGGCACGATCCGGCTAAAGGAACGACCGCTGGATTCGTACTCGGGCCGGGAGATTTCGCAACTGTTGGGATTCGTATTTCAAAATCCGGAGCACCAGTTCATCACCGATACGGTCTGGCAGGAAGTGGCGTTTGGGACCGGCGCTCCAACGAATCCGGAGGTCAAGGAACGGGTTCGCGAAACGCTTGTTGACCTTGGGCTGATTCATGCGGCAAACGCCAATCCTTTCTCTCTCAGCCAGGGGGAAAAGCGCCGGTTGAGTGTTGCCACCACACTCCTGTCTTCTCATGAAGCGCTGTTGCTGGATGAACCCACCTTTGGCCAGGATGCCCATACTGCCTTCGAACTGGAGGAAAAATTGGCCGATCTCCACCAGCAGGGTCGGACCCTCATCATGGTCACCCACGACATGGAACTGGTGGCCCGGCGGGCACAGAAAGTGTTGGTGCTGGCTGGTGGGAACCTTCTCTATTGCGGTCATCCGGCAGACCTGTTCCGGATGGAAGAATCGGAGGATTCTGCAGCGGCCGAAGCGTCAGGTTTGTTGAGGACCGCCAATCTGGAGCTGCCGCTCGCTTTCAAGGTTCGCGCGCTGCTTGAGAGAAAGGGGGGACTTCTCCATGCAGGCCTTGCAGCGGGTGAACCCGTCCGTTAAACTGCTGGTCTCGGTTGTTTGCATGATGCTTACATTGCTCACCCGGGAACCGATTGTCATGGCCCTGCTGCTGACAATTCCCCTTCTGGCCACCTGGCTGTTTGGCGGTGTTCCCTTGTTGAGGATTGCAAAACGGTTGGCGCCCTTCCTGATCTTTTTCCTGATGTATGTGTGGATGCAGGGAGCATTCGCCCGAATTCCCAATGCCCACGTACTGTACGAGTTTCTTTGGTACAGAGTGAGCGTCGAAGGGCTTATGGTGGGATTGACGGTTGCCCTTCGCATGTTGGTGTTCGTATCCTATGGAATTCTGTGTGCCACGACGACCGATGTGACACTGTTTGTCCTGAGCCTGATGCAGCAGTTGCGGGTGCCGCCCAAACTGGCTTACGGATTGATGGCCGGGTTCCGCTTTGTCCCGATGTTCAAAAGTGAAATGGAGCAAATCAGGCTGGCCCACAGAATTCGGGGGATGGACCGGCAGCCGGGGCTTCGCGGCAGATGGGAAATGATGAAGCGGTTTACGATCCCGCTATTGGCGCAGGCAATCCGAAAAGCGGAACGGGTGGCCATTGCGATGGAGTCGAAGGGATTTGACGGTTCCCGGGATCGAACCTTTTACCGGCAAGTGAAGACAGGACCGGTGGATGCAATTTTCGCTGGCGTTGTGCTGGGGTTAAACGGGATCCTATTATTTTCTTAGGGGGAATTGTGAAATGACAGTTGCAACAGAAACCGGAACCTTCTCCGGGTATTTGCGGGAAAAAGCGGACGCAATCTGGCAAGCAAGTTTCCAGCATCCGTTTGTCACCGGGGTGGCAGACGGGACGCTTCCTCTGGACCGGTTCAAATTTTATGTGATGCAGGATGCGTTCTATCTTTCCAGGTTTGCTCAAGTACAGGCGCTGGGGGCTGCCAAAGCGCCGGATCTGTACACATCCGGCCGGATGGCATTTCACGCCCAAACTACCTACAACGCCGAATTGGCGCTGCATGAAGGATTCGCGGCAGATCTGGGAATTACCGATGAGGACAAAGCGCAGTTTCAACCGGCTCCAACCGCCTATGCCTATACCACTCATATGCTGTCAGTCGCTTACACCGGGACACTCGGTGAGATCATAGCGGCGATTCTTCCGTGCTACTGGCTGTACCTGGAGATTGGAGAACGGTTTAAAGGAGCGAAGCCTGCAGAGCCGATTTATCAAAAGTGGATTGACGCGTACGGAGGAGACTGGTTCGCCGAGTTGGTGCGGGAGCAGATTGCCCGTCTTGACTCACTGGCCGCCTATGCAACGGAAGAAGAACGCCGGAAGATGGAGCAGCATTTTCTCATCTCCAGCCAATATGAATATTCCTTCTGGGAAATGGCTTACCGAAAAGAAACATGGCCGGTTTAACCGGCCATGTTTATCTGGATTTAAAAAAATTATATACACAATTTTGAAATTCCTTCATCGCAGGAGAGACATAACGATTTGGGTGTGTCGAAATGCATAAAACCCTTCGGGGAGTGGGATTTTTGACTTTAATTACTTTTAGATCACGTTTAAAACCGTATCTTACCGAAGTTTCGGGAATTAATGCAATGCCTAATCCTGCTGAAACAAAACTGCGAATCGTCTCAACTCTGCCGCTTTCGTAAGCCACGATAGGTTCAAAACCTGCCGCTCGGCACGCATTCAGGATCGTTTGGCGAAGTAGATAACCAGACTCATGCAAGATAAAAGGCTCATGTGCCAAGTCTGCCATATTCACCATGTCGTATTGCGACAACGGATTTTTTTTTGAAGTAATTAATAGCAATTCCTCATCTATAACAGGCATTTGTGTCAAATAGTCTTCTGAAACTGAAAGGGAAGTGAGTCCCATTTGAATGTCGTAGTTCAATAAAGCATCTTTTATGGACTGAGTATCCATCTCTCGAATGTGGATCACCACTTTCGGGAATTTTTTTTTAAAATCTGAAAGGACTTCCGGAAGCCAGGATACTACCACGGTGGGAAGCGCTCCTAAATGGATCTCTCCGGACTTTATATCTTTTAAGTCTTGAATCTCCTGATAAGCCTCTTTACACTGCTGAAGGATTCGGCATGCATGTTTGTACAAAACGACACCAGGTTCCGTTAATTTGATTTCACTCGATGACCGCTCAATCAATATACATCCAAGTTCTTTTTCCAAGGCTTTTAACTGCGTACTCAGAGAGGGTTGAGAAATGTGCAGCTCATCGGCCGCTTTTACTATTTTCTTATTACGAACAATCGATTCAAAATATCTCAAATGTCGAAGTTCCACGTGCAGCCCCCCGAATATAGCTAATAGCTATACAAATATAAAAAACAGGTATTTGAAACAATACACCTTATAAACTACCATGGTTATCAAGGAAATTTCAATGGATTTTAAATCTTCAGAATCAATCCCATTACAGAGGTGAAGGTTCAGTTCCAAACAACTTGAGGAGGTTGAGTTTGGTAATGATTCCTACGATTACAGCAAGAAACTGGCAAGAAGCAATGGATCGGTTCTATCAAGAAGGCTGGACGGACGGTTTGCCAGTTGTCCCACCAACTAAAGAACTGGTTGATGAAATGCTGCTGTACGTTCAAAGAGATCCGGACCAAGTTGTTGCCATTGTTCCGCCGAGATGGGCTGTTGCCACCGTTCGCGATATAGCGATTAATGCAGTTATGGCCGGCTGTAAGCCCCAGTACTTACCGGTGGTCATTGCCGGGGTGGAGGCAGCCTGTGATGAACAGTTTAATCTGAACGGTATTCAAGCCACCACGCATGTTGTCAGTCCGTTGATGATTGTGAATGGACCCATCCGAAACGAAGTAGGTATCAATTCAGGATGCAATGTGTTTGGGCAGGGATTTAGGGCAAATGCAACAATCGGGAGAGCCCTCCGATTGGTACTCATGAATATCGGTGGTGGTATTCCCGGTGAAACAGATCAATCAACATTTGGACACCCGGGGAAGTTCACATACTGTATAGCTGAAAATGAAGAAGACAGTCCCTGGGAGCCCTATCACGTTGAGCATGGATTTGACCGGTCTCAAAGCACGGTGACGGTGATTGGCGGAGAAGCACCGCACAGCGTTTCGAACCACATTAGTAACGATCCGTACGGAGTGTGTCGTTCAATTGCAGATACGATGGCAACCATGGGCAATAACAACACTTTTGTAATGGGAGAAATACTGGTGGTGATCGGTCCTGAACATGCCGCCACCATCTCCAAAGGCGGTTGGTCCAAGGAAGACGTGCGTTATTACTTGTATCAGAATGCCCGTAACAACATTGAGAAATTACGGTTTAATGGCAGATACGGACGTACGTGGAACAAGAATTGGCCGAAGTGGATTGATAGAGAGAATCCGGAGGAATTGGTACCGGTTGTCCCACATCCGGAAAACATTCACATTTTATTCGCAGGAGGTCCAGCTGGAAGATTTTCAATCGTAGTTCCCGGTTGGGGGAGGATGGGTGGCAAAGCAGTAACCAAGCTCATTAAATAGAATGGAGGGATTCGAATGATAGAAATTTACATCCCGACAGGTGTGGTGGAGACCGAATTGAAACAGCTTTCGCCACGTTTGGATACGTTGGATGGAAAAGTCATGGGGCTGCTGGACAATGGAAAGTGGAACGCAAACAAATTATTGTCGGAAGTGCAGACCATTCTGAAAGAACAATTTGATATCAAAGAAGTGATCAAATGGAAGAAACCAAATTTTTCTGCACCTGCGAACCGCGACATGCGGGAAGAGATTGCCCGAAAGTGTGACTTTGTCGTGTCTGCGATCGGCGACTGAGGGTCATGTACTTCGTGTAGTGTACACGATGGGATTGGATTGGAAAGTATGGGAATACCGGTAGCTTCTATTTGTACCACCGTTTTTTCCAAGGAAGCCAGGAATTCTATAAACATTTTAAGAATGCCCGATTTCCGTGTTGTTGAAATCACCCATCCTTTGTCCACCTTGACCGAGGTGGAAATCAAGTCGCGTGCCAAAGAGGCAGTCATACAAATTATCGAAATAATTACCGGAAGAAAAGCGGAACTCGCTATGGAAGACCACAATTATACAGTTCAAAATGTCAGTCGCCCAACGACAATGGATCACCCGTCAAATAACATTGCAATGGAATCCATTGAAAACGGGAGTTGCGACGACGGCTGAAGCGTATAAAGGTGTCCGTGCGACACCTTTTCCCCATTCCCTTTTACCCGTATATCCAGTCTTTGAAGGGAGTGATCCAAGTGGCGGCTGCGATACGGAAACTTCAATCAAAAATTCGAACTGCCCATGAAGCAATCAGTTGTATAAAATCCGGACAAAGCGTAATGGTCGGTGGATTTGGACTATCCGGTCACCCTTTAACCTTGATTGACGCACTTTTGGAAACCGATACGAAAGAATTAACGGTGATTAGCAACAATTTAGGGGAAGATGGAAAAGGTCTGGGAAAATGGATCCGGGAGAAAAGGATCAAGAAAGCAATCGGTTCCTATTTTACAACCAATAAAGAGGCGGTTGAACAATGGAAAAATGGAGACCTGGAAATAGAATTGGTTCCACAAGGAACATTTATTGAACGTATTCGTGCCGCAGGCTCGGGAATCGGCGGATTTTACACCAGCACGGGAGTCGGTACCGAACTTGCCAAAGGAAAAGAAGAAAAAACCATTGATGGTGTTCGCTATATACTGGAAGTCGGACTTCGTGCAGATGTAGCTCTTATCAAAGCTCATAAATCGGATCAACTGGGAAATTTGCTTTATTACAGGACGGCCAGAAATTTCAATCCTGCAATGGCGACAGCAGCAGATTTGGTGATCGCAGAAGTGGACGAAGTTGTGGATGACGGGTGGCTCGATCCTGAACAAATCATTACCCCCCACGTATATGTGGACATTCTGGTAATTAAACAAAAATAATTAGAGGGAGTCAGATGAGTCGAACAAGTGAACAAAAACTGCGGATCGCCAAAAGAGTAATTCGGGAGTTTCGTTTCGGTGATTGCATTAATCTGGGAGTCGGGATTCCTACTTTGATACCTGACTTATTGGAAGCGGAGCATCCATTTATCTTTCAAACAGAGAACGGGTTACTGGGCATGGGACCCACCCCGCCAAAAAATGAAGAAGATTGGGATTTACTGAATGCCAGCAAAAAACCGGTAACTTTGCAAAAAGGATCAGCCTTTTTTGATAGTGTTGACTCATTTGCGATGATTCGCGGCGGACACATTGATATAGCTGTATTGGGAGCTCTCCAGGTCAGTCAAGAAGGTCTGGTTGCAAACTGGATGATCCCGGATCAGCCGATACTAGGGGTCGGAGGAGCGATGGATTTGCTGGCCGGCACTAAAAAAGTGATTGTCGCCATGACCCATGTAAATAAAGAGGGGAAAGCAAAAATCGTTAAGCATCTGGATTATCCCCTCAGCGGGATCCGACCGGTCCAATTAATTGTTACAGACCTTGCAGTTTTTGAATTCACGGATGGTCATTTGATTCTTAAGGAACTGATCAAAGGAATGACGGTGGAAGAGCTGCGAAAGATAACCGATGCAAAGTTTGAAATCACGGGAGAACTGCATGAGTATCAGCATGAAATGGGATTGAATATCACATGACACTTCCTTTAGCCGGTTTGAAAGTGCTGGATTTATCAAGAATCTTGGCTGACCCTTACTGTTCTATGATTTCTTAGGGGATCTGGGCACGGATGTCATACCGAACACTTCCTCCATTGACTGGCGAGCACACAGATGAGATGCTGAAAGTACTGAATTTTTCTGAAGATGCCATACGAGATTAGGGAGCCGCACACATGAAAATCAACAGACTGGATCACTTTGTACTCACGGTAGCGGATATTGAGATGACTTGTAAATTTTATTCAGAAGTGCTTGGCATGGAGGTTGTAATCTTCGGAAACGGAAGAAGGGCACTCCGGTTTGGAAATCAAAAGATCAATCTTCATCAAGTCGGCAAGGAATTTGAACCGAAGGCATTACACCCGATTCCCGGGTCTGCAGACTTATGTTTTGTAACCGAGACTCCGTTGCAAGAAGTGATTGAACATGTGACAAAATACGGCATTATTATTGAAGAAGGGCCTGTTCTGCGGACAGGGGCTACAGGAACCATTCATTCCATTTATTTGCGAGATCCGGATCAAAACCTGATCGAGATATCGAATTATTGTGATTGATTCGTTGAACAGGGACCTGTCGCTCCTTGGGAATTGGCGGTAAGATTTTTTTTATAGTAAAGAAGGAAATTTTTAATACGACACCGAATAGTAGTTTATAACAGGATTGGATCCAGTATCCGGTAGGAAGAGGATCCGTTTGTGAGAGGATAAGGAGGTTTCACGCAAAAAAATATCAGAAATTTTAATTTCATCAAATTATTGTGATTGTTATCTACCGATCGTTTGTTTGACCGCGGCAACTGATTTAGGTCTTTCCAGGTTCGTAGATCCTTTGAGATACAAGTTTTCCATGGTTATAAGGTTCAATTTTTAAAAATTCAATCTCGATAGATGGGAGCTACAGGAAGATGAACAATGAACGTTTTGAAGCGGGGTTGGAAGTAAGACGCGCAGTTCTGGGGGCGGATTATGTAGATAACTCGATCAGGAATGCGGACGATTTCACTATCTCCCTTCAACATCTGGTAACGGAATATTGTTGGGGCGAAGTTTGGACCAGACCAGGTCTTTCCAAGAAAGCCAGAAGTATGATCAATATTGCAATGCTGACTGCATTAAACAGGCCACATGAATTAAAACTCCATTTACGGGGAGCGTTAAGAAACGGAGTCACCAAAGATGAAATTAAAGAAATACTTTTACAGACCGCAATCTACTGTGGGGTTCCCGCCGCTGTTGACAGTTTTCGAATCGCACAGGAGATTTTTCAAAGTGAAGATGCCTAAGTGATATGTAAGAGCTGTCAGTAATATTCCTGACAAAGGGGGGAGTTTATGTTTCCGAAAAATATGCAGTCTGACCGTATCGGCGGAATTATAAGCATTATTTTCGGGGTCATCGCAATATCGGAGTCCATACGGTTGTATCCTAAGCGAATGGGTCCGTTGGTAGGTGACTATACAATGCCGGGAATTGTAGGCGTGGTCATGATTCTGCTGGGCCTATTGGTAATTTTCGTTGTTAAAGGCGAAAAATTCAAGGTAGAGTTTCCCGACCGCAAATTAATGAAGGGCTTACTCCTAACATTCGGATTGCTGTTCGCATATTGGGTTCTGACTCAATTTCTGGGATATGAAATCAGCACCTTGCTGGTTGCGATGGGTTTGTTTAAAGTGATGGGCTCATACAGCGTCCTCAAATCAATGGTTTATGGGGTTGTATTGACTGCCGGTCTATATTTCTTATTTATTCTCTGGCTTGGAGTACCGTTGCCAAACGGCATGTTTGGCATTTAGACAAGGGGGTGTCCAGTAGATGGAAGCAGTAGGCATGCTTTTTTCAGGTTTTACAGAAGCATTGACGCCACTTAATGTGATGATGGCCTTAATCGGTGCACTGGTAGGAACATTGGTCGGTATGCTGCCGGGTCTTGGACCTACTTCCGCCATTGCCATATTGCTCCCGTTAACAACTGTACTGGGGCCTATACAAGGGATCATTATGTTGGCGGGCATTTACTACGGTGCCATGTACGGAGGATCCACCACCGCGATCTTGCTTAACATTCCCGGGGAGGTTTCGTCTGTCCCGACCTGCTTGGATGGCTATCCGTTAGCCAAGCAAGGGAGGGGGGGACCGGCCCTTGGTATCTCGGCTATCGCATCCTTCTCAGCGGGTACTTTGGGGGTAATCGGATTGGTGTTCTTTGCTCCAATCCTGGCCGACCAGGCGTTAAAGTTCGGTCCTCCCGAATACTTTGCCCTGATGATATTGGCCCTTACCGTAATTGTTAACTTAGCGGGCAACTCCATTATTAAGGGTTTGATGATGGGGATGTTCGGATACTTTCTGGCAATGGTCGGAATGGGGCCTGCCGGTGGACAACTGCGTTTTAACTATGGCATTGACGCGTTATCTCCCGGCTTTGACATGATTAGTATCATCATAGGTCTGTTTGCTATCACCGAAGTATTAAAGGGGTTTGAAGAAAAGCATGCGGCGGTTGCAGTAGACAGCATTGGAAGCGTTTATCCAAGCCTGTCGGACTTGCGCAAAAGTTCCAAAGCGATATTCCGGGGCGGTTTCGTGGGTTTCCTGTTGGGCCTGTTACCGGGATGTTCCACAGCGGTTTCGACGTTTCTGTCCTATGATTTGGAAAAGAAGATGTCTAAAACTCCTGAGAGATTTGGCAAAGGAGCCATTGAAGGGGTTGCGGCACCTGAAGCGGCCAACAATGCCACCAGTTCTGCCGGTTTTATTCCATTGTTTGCCCTGGGTATCCCGGGCTCACCGCCTTTGGCGATTCTGCTCGCAGGTTTGATGATTTACGGTCTTCAACCGGGGCCGGTTCTGTTTGAACAGAGTGGAAGCTTTGTCTGGACTGTTATCGCCAGTATGTTTGTTGGAAACTTTATGCTTCTGATTTTGAATTTGCCATTGGTAGGTTTGTGGGCAAGATTAACGCAAATCCCTTACGGCGTAATCGCTCCAATTATTCTTACTCTCAGCTTTATCGGAGCTTATACGGTTCGCAACAGCATGTTCGACGTATTTGTATCGTTAGTGTTCGGTGTGCTCGGTTACCTCTTCCATAAATACAGGTGGCCGGTCATTCCACTGATCCTGTGCTTTATCCTGGGCCCGATGCTGGAGCAATCATTTGTTCAATCGTTGTCGATCTCCGGAGGCAAATTTTCAATTTTTCTTGAACGGCCGATTTCATTGTCCATTCTGATACTTTCCGCAATCCTTCTGTTTGTCTCTTTGGTATTAATCAGACGTACGAAATTGCGAGTGAAAGAAGCAATTGGTGCAGAAGTAGACATCGCCGGATAAAAAGATCCGCGTTCTACAGATATTGAATCAAGGGGGAAATAACGATGAAGAGAAAAGCATTGATGGGTTTGTTGGCAGGCCTTGTATTGTCGGGTACTGTGATTACGGGTTGCTCCGGCACTGCAAAACCGACTGCTCAGAAAGAAGAGCCGAAATGGCCGACAAAGCAAATTGAAGTGACCGTACCGTTTGCGGCCGGTGGCGGAACTGACCTTACCGCCCGAGCAATGGCCGAATATTTAAGTAAAGAATGGGGGCAACCGATCGTCGTTGTGAATAAAACAGGAGCGGGCGGTGCTACCGGTACTCAAGCGGTTGTAAAACAAGGTTCAAAAGACGGATATTCCGTTTTGGTTCAAAGCGTTTCCGCAGTATCTGCATTATACGCAGGCAACACAAATTTACCGTATAAAATGGAAGATCTCGTATATGTAGCCAAACTTGTAGATGACCCGCTGGCATATGTTGTGAAGGCTGATGCTCCCTGGAAAGATCTGAAGGAGTTTAATGAATGGGTGAAGAAAAATACGGATCAGCTTACATTTGCAAGCAATGGTACTACTGCTATCGGTACTTTTGGAGTGATACAGTGGATGGATAGCATCGGGGCTGATTTTTCAAAAGCCAAACTTGTCGCGACCAATGGTTCCGGCGACGCCCTTCCTAAGGTTGCCGGTGGACATATAATACTCGCCGCACAAGGGGTGAGTGAGGTATCCAATCTTGTAAAGGCTGGCAAGTTGAAAATATTGGGTATCGCATCACCGAAGAGAAGCCCTTACTTCCCTGATGTTCCCACCATGGAAGAACAAGGTGTTAAAGGCATTACTGTAGCGTTATGGTACGGACTTTCCTTACAGGCTGGTACTCCGGATTATATAGTAAAGAAGTGGGAAAGCTCGATTGAAAAAATGATGAAAGACCCGGTATTCCTGGAAAAAATCAAAACCTTGAATGGTGAACCTGGCTTTAAGAATTCTGCTGATTTTACCAAACACGTAAAAGACGAGACAGCAAGAATGACCGAGATCTTAAAACAAAAAGGATTAGCGAAATAAATCATTCTTGGTCAACAAGGAAGGATATGGAAATCCATGTCCTTTCTTGTTTGCGGAATAAAAAGTGGCGAAATAAGTGAAAGGGGGAGGTACGTTGCTCAATATCGGATTTATCGGAATAGGGCAGATGGGAAGGTGGATGGCGCAACATTTATTGGAATCTGGCAACCATTTGACTGTTTTTGACACGAATCAAGATGCAATCCGACCTCTCGAAGAAAAAGGGGCACTTGTTGCCCCTACTCTTCAGGACCTTGGCGGGAAAAATGAGATTGTAATTACAATGTTACCCAATTCAAAAATAGTTCAATCAGTCGTGACTGGAACAGGTGGTTTGTTAAGTTCGATGAAACCGGGCGGAATCATTATCGACATGAGCAGTTCATACGTTCTGTCAACCAAGCGTTTGGCCCAAGAGTGTAAAGATAAAGGATTGACCTTAATTGACGCACCGGTATCCGGGGGAGTGAAAGGTGCCAAAGAAGCTACATTAACGATCATGGTTGGCGGAAGAAAGGAAGATTTTATGAAAGTGCTCCCTATTCTTCAATGCATGGGCAAGACAATCAATCTGGTCGGGGAAACAGGTGCTGGCCATGCTCTTAAAGCGATCAACAACTATCTGTCCGCTGCTTCACTCTATGCCACGACGGAAGCTATGATATTGGCTAAAAAACTTGGAATTGATTTGACCGTTGCTTTGGAGACAATTAATAAGAGTTCCGGACAGAGCTTTTCGACCCATTACAAGTTTCCAACCTTTATACTGCCGCGCAGATTTAATTCCGGTTTTTCACTTGATCTGCTGCTGAAAGATGTCAAAATGGTGACTGCTCTGGCCAGTGATACAAAGGTGCCAGTTTTTTTGGCCGCTGTAATTGAGCAAATTTATGAAGCTGCATGTAGTACAGGAGAACAAAGTCCTGATCATACAGAGATTGTCAAATTTTTGGAGAAATTGTGCGATCTTAGCTTGGAGGATAAAGAGCACCAATTTAACTTCGATATCCATTGAAAGGCAAAATAGCTTGCTTCAACTAACTGTAACTCCTAGATTTATTCAGGACCGAGGGGAAGGATATGGCAACTGTTGGTATTCCGCAACCTGATATGGACGAGGTATCAGTTACATCCAAAAAAGAGCACTTGTGGATTCTGCTTAAAAGACCGTTCTATTTTCTACTATCTGTTTTGGCATATCTCATAGTTTATACTCAATTGCCAGAAAGCGTAGGCTACGAGCCAAGGGTGACTCTGGCAATTACCGCAACGGCTATCGTGCTTTGGGTGCTTGAACCTATTCCTTTTTCAATGACAGCCTTTCTGGTATTGATCTTACTTCCGATATCGGGAGCTGTGTCAATTGATCTTGTTTTGTCAGGATTTGCTTCACCTGCCATTTTCCTTATTATTGCCGGTATGATGATTGCAAGCGGAGTTGAGCAAACCTCTATCGGAAAGCGCTTGGCTTATCAGTTGTTATACTGGTTCGGGGAAAAAAAGGGCGGCATCCTGGCCGGCATCATCCTGATTCCACAAGTGCTGGCTATTTTTATACCTGCGGCCGCGGTCAGAACCGCAATGCTCCTGCCCATAATCTTTTCCGTATTGGCGATTTTGGGGTTGCAAAAGGAGGACATACAGGGAAAGAAACTGATGATGGGGGCTGTGGCAGCATGCAATGTTAGCGGAATTGCTATTCTGCCGGCTGCCATCGGCAACGTGGTTACCGTAGATCTTATCCATTACTATTTAAAACAGCATATTACTTATTTCGAATGGCTGGTTTTAACCCTTCCCATATGGCTGATTATGATACCTGTCTCCTGGTTTGTGGTTTACCGGTGTTTCCCGGTAAAGGAAGAGGCCCCTAAGGGATTGAAGGAGAAAATGAGGGGAATGATTGCCGAACTTGGCCCGGTTACCCCGCAGGAAAAGAGATTGTTGTTGATTCTTGTTGCAGTCTTCGTTATGTGGACAATGGAAGGGATTCATGGTTGGCCCCCGGTAGTTCCCGCACTGATAGGTGCTGTATTAATGGCGTGGCCCGGAATCAAGATTGCCGATTGGGACAAGATTCTAGATATTAAGTTTGGTCCGTTGATAATGTTGGGAGTAACTCTTTCGTTAGGACGTGCACTTTACGAGAGCGGGGCGATTACGCACTTGTCCATGTGGCTGGAGAATGATTTTACGCTTTATCTTTTTTCAAAGCCTTCTCTGGCCGTATTGACGGTAGTGATTCTCACCCAGTTCATTCACAAGGTAACATCCAATGTTTCTACCGCAGTGATCGCCACTGTTCCGATCGTGATGGCCCTCTCGTCGCAAGTTGAGCACGCTCCGGCTCTCTTGTTGGGGGTTGTCACCGGTATGACCTGCCTGTTTGGCTTCTTGTTGGTGGTGGAGACTATCCCGGCTGTTATGATTCATGGAACGGGGTGGATCACTCAACGCGATTTCATAAAACCCGGTCTTTGGTTAACCGTGATTTCAACGGCTGTCACATATTTGATGGCATTTACATGGTGGCCATGGCTTGGGTACATGTAATCTTGGGAGACGTGTATTACGAACACACGGAGAATAGGGAGGAATCGACTTGAAAAAATTTGAAATCGCTGTGATCCCGGGTGACGGGATTGGCAAAGAGGTTGTTCCGGCAGCTTTGGATGTGCTGCAAACTGTCGCGGACGTTCACGGGGGAATCCAATTTGATTGGACCGAATTTCCGTGGAACTGCGATTACTATTTGGAGCACGGCAAAATGATGCCGGACAACGGACTGGAAATCCTGCAGGGATTTGATGGGATCTTTTTGGGGGCAATCGGCAATCCGCAACTGGTCCCCGATCACGTTTCTTTATGGGGACTTTTGATCAAAATCCGCCGTGAATTTGAACAGGTAATCAACATTCGTCCCGCAAAGTGTATGAAAGGAATCAGATCTCCGCTGGTGAATCCGAATGATTTCGACCTCATTGTAGTTCGGGAAAACAGCGAAGGGGAATACAGTGAAATTGGCGGTCGGATTCATCGCGGCGAAGATGAAATTGCGGTGCAAAACGCAATATTTACGCGAAAAGGCGTCGAAAGAGCGATGCGATACGCTTTCGAATTGGCAAAAAAGAGAAGAGGCCATGTAACAAGCGCAACCAAATCCAATGGGATCTTCCATTCGATGCCGTTCTGGGATGAGGTGTTTAATGATGTGAAAAAAGATTATCGGGAAATTGAATCGGCTGCCTTCCATATCGATGCGCTTGCTGCTTTCTTCGTAACTCGTCCCCAGATTTTTGACGTCATAGTGGCAAGCAACTTGTTCGGGGATATTTTAACCGATCTGGGTGGCGCCATTATGGGAAGCATCGGGATTGCCCCGGCTGCCAATATCAACCTGAACGGAAAATATCCGTCCATGTTTGAACCGGTTCACGGGTCGGCTCCTGATATTTACGGAAAGGGAATCGCAAACCCGATCGGGCAAATTTGGACAGCCAAAATGATGCTTGATCACTTTGGCGAAGACGAATTGGGAAAGAAAATGCTTGAGGTCCTTGAGGAAGTGACTGCTGACGGAATCAAAACTCCTGATATTGGAGGAAATGCTTCGACCCGGGAGGTTGCAAACGAAGTTTGCCGCCGTTTGAAAGCCCTTTAAAAAGTTATCGAATGGATCCTACGCCAAACAATCAGTGAGTTGGTATTGACTGCGATTCAGTTACTCATGGAAAATGAATGGTAGTTGTTTTCAAAGACAGATGCATCAGAGCACTGGATTTGTCAGGAGGAAACACCCATGAACCGACAACACTTGCGATTGGATGACCGTTCAACTTTACATGAACGGGTGGTTTCCCGACTGCGGGAGGCAATCCTGAAGGGGGAGTTTGAACCCGGGGAACGTCTAGTTCAGGAAGAACTGGCTGAAGCGATGGGAGTCAGCCGTATGCCTATCAGGGAAGCGCTCCGTCAGTTGGAAAAAGAGGGTTTGGTTACGCTCGAACCCCATAAGGGAGCTATCGTCACGCCCGTTACCAGTAATGATATTGAAGAAATCTATTATTTGCGTGCCGTGTTGGAGGCGATAGCAGTGGAGCGTTCGCTTCCGAATTTAACACAGGAAGATAAACGAACATTACGACAGTTAGCCGATGACATGGAGCAGGCTGCTTTGAGTGAAGATGTTGAACAGTTTGTACTGAAAAATGCGGAGTTTCATCGGATCATGCGCAAGGGATGCGGCTGGCGGCGGGCCCATATGATCCTGGAAATGCTTTGGCACGGATTTCCCCCGCACACCCCTGGTATTTTACCCGGTCAAATGGAGCGTTCCTTGACAGAACACAAGGAAATGCTGGAGTTGATCGAGAAAGGAGATGCCGAACGTCTGCAAAGTGTTATTCGGAAACATATTTTGCGAACAGGCGAAGCATTTAAAGAGTACTTGAATGATATGAAATAGAATTCAAGGAGGAAGCCAGAATGTCTCTTTTTCGTTCTTGGATCTTCGTGCCCGGAAATAATGAGCGCAGATTGGAGAAAGCAAAAGATTTGCAAGCGGACGTCATTATTTATGATTTGGAAGATGCAGTTGCCCTGAGTGAAAAGGACAAAGCGCGTGAAATGGTAAGACAGGCAATTGGCAATAACAGTGAAAAGATTCATTTTGTCAGAATCAATGACCCTTCTACAGCTTATTTCTTTGATGATGTAAACGAGCTTGCAGGCCATGGATTAACGGGTATCGTACTGCCGAAAGCAGCCAAACGGGAGCAGATTCTGTTTGTTGACCATCTGCTTTCACAAATGGAGGAAAAAAGAAATACCAACATAGGAAGCATTGAGATTGTCCCCTTGATTGAATCGGCGGCGGGTTTGTACAACGCATTTGAGATTGCGGGAGCAAGTGAAAGAATTAAACGGCTCGCTTTTGGTGCAGTGGATTTCACGTTGGATATCAATGCCCAATTAACGAAAGAAGGAACGGAACTATTGTTTGCCCGATCGCAGTTGGTCATCGCTTCCCGCGCTGCAGGCATTGAACCGCCGATTGACACGGTTTTTGTTGATATTAAAGATCGAGAAGGGTTGTTGCGGGACACTCGTTTGGCAAAACAGCTCGGTTTCCAAGGCAAACTTGTCGTTCATCCCGATCAAATCGAAGTTGTCAATCAGGTGTTTGCACCGACAGCTGAGGAGATAGAGGAAGCGAAAGTGATTACTGCCGCGTTTGATGAGGCATTATCTTCCGGGGTGGCGGCCATTCAAGTGAACGGAAAACTGGTGGATTACCCGGTAGCTGCCCGCGCCAAAAAAATTGTAGATCAGGCGAAAGCTTTGGGAAAATAGGAAGGATTTTTCACGGGCGTTGAGAATATATATTTTATAATGATAATTGGATCCAATATCCAATATCCATTTGAAAACCAGATTGAGTAGGAATGATCTGTAAGAAAAAGGAGGAGTCCAAGTGGGGAGGATTTTGGAACATCACAGCAAACAATTGATCCGGCAAGCCGGAGTGCGGACACCTGAAAACTGGATCGCAGAAACAGCGGAGCAAGCAGAGGATATTGTCCGCCGTTACGGGAAATCGGTGGTGCTCAAGGCGCTGGTACCGGTTGGCAAACGGGGGAAAGCGGGAGCGATCAAGTTTGCCAATACGCCGGAAGAGGCGAAACTGCAGACAGAATCGTTGTTGGCTATGACTGTCCGCCATTTTCCGGTTGATAAAGTTCTAGTTGAAGAAAAAGTGGATATCAGTGAAGAATGGTACGTTTCAATTACGATTGATAAAAACAGACAGATGCCGGTCATTCTTGCAACCACCGAAGGCGGAGTCGAAGTGGAAGACCTCGTGCGGGAACATCCCGACAGGATTGTAATCCAACATATCGATCCGTTAATGGGACTTTCCGGCTTCAAAGCGAAAGAGATCTGGAGCAGACTGGGTTTGAACGGCAAGCATCTGCTTTTGGCAAGTGATGTGCTTTCCAAGCTGTATGCCGCTTTTCTAAAAAATGATTGTTATTTGCTTGAGATTAATCCGCTTGTACTGACGAAACAGGGAGATGTTGTGGCAGCCGCGTCGGTGATGGCAGTCGATGATGCGGCGATGTACCGGCAGAAAGAGCTTGAAGGTATGGTGGAAGTTGGAAGCGAACGGGTCTGGCGGCCTCTGACCGATTTGGAAAAACGGATGATTGCCGTTAATGATGCAGACTATCGGGGAACTGCCCGTTATACGGAAATGGATGGCGGGGATATTGGATTCATGTGCGGGGGAGGCGGCGGCAGCTTGTTAAGCTTCGACGCACTGTTGGATCTAGGGGGCCGGCCGGCCAATTACACGGAGACGGGCGGCAATCCGCCGGAGGAAAAAGTATACGGGCTGACGAAAGGAATTCTCTCGAAGCCCGGAGTTAAGGGGCTATTCGTCGCTCATAACATTACTAACAATACACAAATTGATGTTATGGCCAACGGGATTGTTCGTGCATTAAAGGAATTGGCGATTGATCCCCGGTCGTTTCCGGTAGTGGTCCGGGAAGCCGGTGTTAACGACGCGGTGGGAAGAGATATTTTCATGGATGCAGGCGTGGAGTACTACGGCGAAGATGTGACAATCTGCGAAGCAGCATTGATTATGATGAACAAGATGCGGGCGGCATATCCGGATCTGTACACCACCAACTGAATGGGGGCGGGCACATGGCGATATTGATCAATAAGGACTCTCGAATTGTGATTCAAGGAATTACAGGGCGCGAGGCCACCATGATTACAAAGCACACGCTTGATTACGGCACCCGGGTATTGGCCGGAGTGACTCCCGGTAAAAAGGGGCAGGATGTCCACGGGGTTCCGGTCTACAACACCGTGCGAGAAGCGGTGGAAGAACATCAGGTCAATACCAGTCTGATCGTGGTTCCGCCTGCGTTCGCTCTGGACGCTGTTTTGGAAGCGGTTGACAACGGGATCCAGGTGGTAGTAGTAACTACCGAAAACATTCCGCAATTGGACATCCTCAAAATGCTGCATGCAGCTCGTCAAAACGGAGTACGGATCATCGGACCCAATACGGTGGGAATGATTAACCCGGGGGATCGAATCAAACTCGGTTCGATTGGCGGAGATAACCCGGAACGCTGCTTTGTTCCCGGACATGTCGGCGTTATCTCCCGCAGCGGCGGTATGACGGCTGAAACCTCTTGGATGGTAAAGCGTGCCGGATTTGGTGTAAGCACGAGTGTCGGCATTGGCGGAGACGGGCTGATTGGCAGTTCGATCCGGGATCTGCTGGAGTTATTTGAGCAGGATCCCAATACGCACGCGGTTGTCACTTTCTCCGAACCGGGCACGATGTTCGAGGAGCAGGCGGCCGATTTTCTCAGGGAGGGCGGTTTTACGAAACCGTTGATCTCTTATATTGCGGGGCGATTTACAGAAAACATGCCGGAAGGAACCGTGTTCGGCCATGCCGGAGCGATGATTGCCGGAGATGTTGGACGGCCGTCCGTTAAGGCGCGGAAACTGAGGGAAGCAGGCGCCATCGTGGTTGATCGTTACGACGACATGATCGATGTACTGCGATCCGTTCTGTCAGAAAAGGCGGTGAAGTAAATGTCTCTGAGTGAGAAACTTGCCCGTTTTATCGTAAACACCTCCTATGAAGATTTGCCAGAGGATGTTGTCGGGTTTACCAAGCTTTGCATTCTTGATTGGCTGGGATCCGCTGTTGCGGGTTCGTCCAAAGAGCCTGTCCGAATCATTGACGAGTTGGCTAGAGAAATGGGCGGAGCGGAACAGGCGTCGCTTGTGACCGGCGGAAAAACATCCTTAACCCACGCGGCGCTTGTCAATGGCGCAGCATCACATGTGGTAGAATTAGACGATATCCACAAGTCGTCCATCATTCATGCCGCCACAGTGGTCGTTCCGGCTGCTCTGGCTGTAGCGGAATGGATGAATAAAAGCGGCAAGGACTTGATTGCAGCGGTTGCTATCGGATATGATGTGTGTTTTCGCATAGGTGAGGCTGTGAGTCCGTCCCATTATTACTTTTGGCACAATACCGCCACGTGCGGCACTTTTGGAGCAACGGCAGCAACGGCCAAGCTGCTGGATTTGAATGAACAGCAGATTGTTCATGCCCTTGGCAATGCGGGAACTCAGGCGGCCGGATTGTGGGAGTTCATTGTTGACGGAGCGATGACGAAACAACTGCATACCGGCAAAGCGGCCATGAACGGACTGCTGGCTTCTCTTCTCGCACAAAAGGGGTTTACCGGTCCGTCCAAAATTCTTGAGGGTGACCGTGGCTTTTTTAAAGCGATGGCGGAAACTTTTGATGAAGAGAGGATTTCGGACAAACTTGGCCAACAATTTAAAATCACAGAAAATTCGTTTAAGATTCATGCATCTTGCCGTCATACGCATCCGGCCATCGATCTTGCTTTGAAATTGAAGAAGGAACATGCGATTCGTCCGGAAGAGATTCGGGAAATTCGGGTCGGAGGATATAAGGCGGTTTACGATATCACGAACAACCCGAATCCGCAAACCGTTTATGCATCAAAGTTTAGCCTGCAGTTTTGCGCTTCGCTTGCATTTGTCAAAGGAAAAGCAGGATTGGCAGACTTTACTGAAGAGACTTTATGGGATCCGGCAATTCGCGCACTGATGGAACGGGTCAAACTAACGGTCGATCCGGAGGTTGACTCTGCGTATCCGGAAAAATGGGGTTCTGCAGTAGCTGTCGAGACTCAGCAAGGAGAAGTGCACCGCTTGACCACGGATTATCCAAAAGGAGATCCGGAAAATCCGGTGACTGCGGACGATCTTGTCCAAAAGTTTCGGGAACTGGCCGCTCACTTATCCGATTCTGAGAAAAACCGCTTCGTTGATACGGTTCTACATCTGGAATCGGTGTCTGACGCGGCCGATTTTTGGAAAGAAAGGAGCAGGTCCACATGAGTAGACCGTCCAGCCGCATGTTTTTGCTCGGACGTATGCATTCATTAGCGGGAATCCTACCGCTGGGACTTTTCCTGTTCGAGCATTTGTACTCGAATGCAACCGCCATGCTCGGGCGTGAAGCGTATGACAAACAGGTCGGAATGCTGCAGACCATCCCTTTTGTGCCGGTGATCGAGGTGTTATTCATCGCGCTTCCACTGCTTTATCATGCGGGATTCGGGGTCTATATCGGATTTATCTCAAAAAACAATGCGTTTCGTTATTCGTACACACGAAATTGGCTGTTTGTCATGCAGCGAATCAGCGGATTAGTCACTCTAGTATTTATTCTCTATCATTTATGGGAGTTCCGATTTGCAAACTTGATTTTCGGTACTCCTATCAACTTTGATACAGTACAGACCCAATTGCAAAATCCCGCAATCTTTGCTTTTTACGTATTGGGAATTATATCGACGACATTTCATTTTTCGAACGGAGTGTGGACTGCGCTTATTACTTGGGGAATTACGCCCGGCGCTCGCGGTCAGCGCATCTCCTCCGCTCTTCGATATGTTTTGTTTGCCATGTTATCCTTCGTTGGCGTCGGAACGCTCATATCATTTGTCTAAAAGGGGGGCCGAAAATGAACGAAAACATCATTGTGGTCGGAGGCGGACTGGCAGGACTGATGAGCGTGATCAAAATCTCGGAGGCCGGAGGAAAAGTGAAGCTGTTCTCCGTTGTTCCGGTGCGTCGTTCTCACTCGGTCTGTGCGCAAGGCGGGATCAATGGTGCCGTCAACACCAAAGGGGAAGGAGATTCCACCTGGGAGCACTTTGATGATACCATCTACGGCGGGGACTTTTTGGCGCATCAGCCCCCTGTGAAGGCGATGTGCGAAGCGGCTCCGGATATTATTTATCTGTTGGATCGGATGGGGGTTCAATTTAACAGAACTCCGGAAGGATTGATCGATTTCCGCAGATTGGGCGGTGCCAAGTATTCCCGAACCGCTTTCGCCGGGGCAACTACAGGCCAGCAAATATTATACGCGTTGGATGAGCAGGTTCGTCGTTTCGAGGCAGCAGGACGAGTCGAGAAGTTTGAATATTGGGAAATGCTGTCGATTGTTCTGGATGAGGAAGGGGTCTGCAGGGGAATTATCGCCCAGAATCTTAACACGATGGAGATTATGGAATTTCCGGCAGACGCAGTAATTATGGCTACCGGCGGTATTGGAATGATTTTCCGCAAGAGCACAAATTCGGTGATCAATACTGGAAGCGCCCACAGCATTGCTTACCAACAAGGGGTGCATTACGCAAACGGAGAGTTCATTCAGATCCACCCGACTGCCATCCCCGGTGATGACAAGCTGCGGCTGATGTCCGAATCGGCCCGGGGAGAAGGTGGCCGTGTATGGGTATACAAAGACGGAAAACCTTGGTATTTCCTTGAAGAGAAGTATCCGGCTTACGGGAACCTGGTGCCTCGCGATATTGCCACCCGTGAGATATTCCATGTATGCGTGGATTTGAAGCTGGGAATCAACGGGGAAAACATGGTCTACCTCGACTTGTCCCACCTGCCGAAGCATGTTCTTGAGCAGAAGGTAGGCGGAATTCTGAGCATTTATGAAAAGTTTGTGGGTGAAGACCCCCGCAAAGTCCCGATGAAGATCTTCCCGGCCATGCATTATTCGATGGGCGGACTCTGGGTGGATTATAATCAGATGACCAATATTCCCGGACTGTTTGCCTGTGGGGAATGTGAATTCCAATACCACGGGGCAAACCGGCTGGGAGCCAATTCTTTGGTGTCGGCCATTTTCGGAGGGATGGTGGCTGGAGCGAAAGCGATCGAGTATGTGCACGGCTTGAAAAAGTCGTCTGCCGATCTGTCAGTCCGCCTGTTTGAATCCGAAAGAAAGCGGCAGGAGGAGTATCTCAACCATATTTATCGAATGGATGGATATGAAAATCCATACCAACTTCATATCGAGATGAGCGACTGGATGGTAGAGAATGTAACGGTTGTCCGGTACAATGACCGGCTTCAAAAGACGGATGAAAAATTGCAGGAATTGATGGAACGCTGGGATAAAATCGGGGTGGACGACACTACCGGCTGGAACAACAAGACGGTTACCTTTGTCCGTCAATTGTGGAACATGCTGCAGCTTGCCCGTGTGATCACACTGGGGGCACTGCAGCGAAATGAAAGCCGTGGAGCCCATTATAAGCCGGAATATCCGGAACGGGATGACGAGAATTGGTTGAAAACGACACTTGCGTCCTATACGCCGGAAGGTCCAAAATTCAGCTATGAAGATGTAGATGTCAGCTATATTAAGCCGCGTCCCCGACGTTATGATATCGTGAAGGAAGCATGAAACCAGGCCGTTCACGGCCGTTGGAGGTGAAAAAAGAGTGAAAACGATTCATCTGAAAGTGAAAAGACAAGACAGACCGGATGGAGAAGCGTACTGGGAGGAGTTCAAGATTCCGGCCCGCCCCAACATGAATGTGATCTCTGCACTTATGGAAATTCAGAAAAATCCCGTGAATAGTGAAGGACAAAAAACCAGATCGGTCGTTTGGGAATATAACTGCCTGGAAGAGGTATGCGGCGCTTGCAGTATGGTGATCAACGGCCGGGTAAGGCAAGCCTGTTCCGCTCTGATTGATAAGCTCAAACAGCCGATTACGTTAGAGCCGATGAGCACATTCCCTGTGGTGAAAGACTTGGCGGTAAACCGCAGTCGGATGTTTGAAGGATTGAAAACGATCAAGGGATGGGTTCCTCTGGATGGCACCTATTCGCTCGGACCCGGACCGAGAATCTCTCAGGACGACCAGCAGTTTGCTTATCAATTTGCCACTTGTATGACGTGCGGATGTTGTCTGGAAGCTTGCCCGAATGTGAATGACAGATCGCCCTACCTGGGTCCGCAAGCGATGGCTCAGATTCATTACTTCAATTCCCATCCAACCGGTGCCATGATAAAGCGGGAACGGATGGATGTGGTAATTGGCGAGGAGGGAATCGTCAACTGCGGGAATTCCCAAAATTGCGTACAGGTATGTCCCAAGGAAATTCCACTGACTCAAGCGTTGGCAGAACTGAACAAGGATGCCAATAGACATGCGCTGAAAAGGTGGCTTTCCCAATGAAACCCGCCGTTATCGTTGCGGATGTTTTGGTGATTGGCGGTGGACAGGCGGCCCTGCGGGCTTCCATTGAAGCGCGCCGACAGGGCGCTAAAGTGGTAATGGTCAGTAAAGGACAGATTGGTACCGGAGGTTCCTCGGCGATCTCGGACACTGTGCATTCGGCTATTTTGGCGCCCGGCGATTCGGCAGAGATTTTCTATCAGGATATAGTTAAGGGCGGAAAACAGGTAAACAAGCCGGAATTGGCTCTTGCTCTTGCAACCGACTGTACGGAAAGGGTGCAGGAACTGCAGCAAGAATTCGGTGTGCAACTGCATTTTGAGCGGGAGTTGGTGACTCCGGGTCATTCATTTCCAAGGCGCTGCTATCACAAAAGCGGTTTGGGGGTTTCGATTACTCGCAAACTGAGGGAATATGCGGAAAAGATCGGAGTCATTTTTTATGAGAAAACTTGGATCGTTGATCTTCTCTCAGATCGTGGACGGATGAATCCGGATGGGATATCAGGAGAAGGGAGTGCCGTTGCTAAAGGTCGAATTTTGGGAGCGATCGGGATCTCAAGCGATGAATGGATGCTTTTTATCGCCGGGAATACGATTTTGGCTGCAGGAGGCATCGGACGCATCTACGCACATTCAGATAACCCGATCGACATTACCGGCGAAGCGATTGGCATGGCATGGCGGCATGGGGCTGAACTTCAGGATATGGAGTTTATTCAGTTTTATCCGTATCGCTTGATATCCCCCATTAACATTGACTTGTACACGAAGTTGTTTGCAAAAGGGGCTGTCATGCGCAATGAACAGGGCACCCGATTTCTGGAGGGATACCCTCGCAAGGAACTGGAGACACGCGATATAGTCTGTTATGAGATGTTTAAACAAGGTCGCGTACTGCTGGATATTTCACAGGTAAGCGATCAAGATTTGAAGGAAACAAGTCCCCGGTTGCATGCTCTGCTGGCAAAGGAATACCAAGGTGAACTGGTGGTACAACCTGTCGAACATTATTCGATCGGGGGAATCTCGATTGATGCGTCGGGAAGAACCGGTTTACCGGGCTTATACGCTTGCGGAGAATGTACAGGCGGTGTACATGGTGCCAATCGATTGGGAGGCGGTGCGCTGACCGAAGCGTTAGTTTTTGGTACTCGTGCCGGCTTTGCAGCCGTAACGGAAGCAACCACCCTGGAAGAGGGAATGGTCAGAGAGGTGGTTCGAGAGTTTGTTCCGTCAGAATCCCCACGATCTCTTTTGAATCCGGAAACAAAAGCATTGATGCTTGCCGTCCGTAAGCATGTGCAGGAGATCATGTGGAATCAAGTCGGAATTGAACGGTCATTGCAAGGCTTAGAGCAGGCATACACCGTCTTATCGAAGATTGCTCAAAAGGTGCGACATCACCTTCCACTCTTAAATATGGTACAAACCGCATCGATTGTTGCCCGTTCCGCCTACGTAAGGCAGGAAAGCCGGGGAGCACACCAAGTAATCGATTTTCCCGGAGAAAGAGACGAATGGCGTGGAAACTTGATCGTCCATGGAGAAGAGTTAACCTTTCGTTCCCTTTCGTAAAATCGGGAACCGGCCGTATGCTGCGTTGTTTACCGGCGATCCTCCATTGGGGGAAACGGACGATAGTATCTGAATGCAAAATACTAAATGAACAGGATCAGCTTGTGGCTACGGCGATGGGAACTTTTATTGTCAGTGAAGGAGGCGGGAAGGTATGAGAGAGGTACATTATCAAGAGATCGTCGAAAAAGTGGCCGACATGTGTCAAAGAGCCAACTATGATCTCGGAGAGGACGTTGTAAACGCGTTCAAGAATGCATTGCAGACCGAAGTTTCGGAAACCGGTAAAGACGTGTTGTTACAGTTGATTGAAAATGCTGAGATTGCCGCAACAGAGCGGGTTCCCATGTGCCAAGACACCGGATATGCCGTTTTTATAGTCGAACTGGGGCAAGACTGCCATATCACAGGAGGCAGCCTCTATGATGCGATTAACGATGGTGTGCGGAAGGGATATGGAGAAGGTTATTTGCGCAATTCGATCGTAGGGCATCCTTTAGAGCGTGTTAATACGGGTGACAATACCCCCGCAGTTGTTCATGTGGAAATGGTTCCGGGTGACAAATTGACGATCCATATGACTGCTAAAGGCGGTGGAAGCGAAAACATGAGCGCTTTAAAAATGTTAAAGCCCTCCGATGGTCTGCAAGGAGTCAAGGATTTCATTCTTGAAACAGTAAAGCAGGCCGGCCCCAACGCTTGTCCGCCGATCATTGTAGGAGTGGGGATTGGCGGCACATTCGAAAAGGCCGCTTATCTGGCGAAGAAATCCCTGTTCCGGCCGATAGGTGAACGAAGTTCGCGTCCGGAGATCGCCGCGTTGGAAGTGGAATTAATGGAATTAAGCAATAAGTTGGGGATTGGTCCGCAAGGAATGGGCGGACGAACCACTGCTCTTGATGTGAAGATTGAGATCTATCCCTGTCATATTGCCTCCCTTCCGGTTGCGGTGAACATCAATTGTCACGCAAGTCGGCACAAGGAAGTTGTGTTATAGGGAGGGATTGTCATGTCAGCAAAACATATAAGCACACCCTTGACCGATGATGTGATACAGAGTCTCCGTGCAGGTGACCGTGTGCTAATCAGCGGAATCGTATATGCGGCAAGGGACGCCGCTCATAAGAGAATGATCGAACTACTGGACAAAGGGGAAACGTTGCCATTTGATGTACAAGGGCAGGTCATCTATTATGTCGGCCCGACTCCGGCCAAACCGGGTCAAGTGATTGGATCAGCAGGACCTACCACGAGCGGCCGAATGGATAAGTATGCGCCGAAACTGCTTGATCTAGGATTAAAAGGTATGATTGGAAAGGGATATCGCAATCAAGAAGTAAAAGAATCGATTGTTAAGAATCAGGCGATTTATTTTGCCAGTGTGGGCGGATCAGGCGCATTACTGGCCAAAGCGATTAAGACTCAAGAAATTGTTGCATATGAGGATCTCGGACCGGAAGCAATCCGCAAGCTTACAGTGGAAAATTTCCCGGCCGTAGTAATCAACGACAGTTTTGGCAACGATCTGTATATGGAAGGAACCGAGAAATACAGGCAAGATTAACCGGGGCTGATTTGTACAGGAACTATCCTTGTACAGATCCCAACCCGCAGCCGGAGGGTAAGGAAAACAATACAAGTGCAGCAATTGACTTCGAGTTTCATGGGCTTGTTTGCCAAATTAGGTTGCGAAAGTTGAGTGATTTAGACAAACGGCAAGGAAAGGTCAGGTACCAATCATGAGTTCAACGCAAATGGCAAGAACCGGACTGTTTATTTATGTCATAATCGTGTTGGCCCTGGCATTTACGGGCAAACTGCAGGGGGCCTGGTGGAGCATCGCCATTGCCATATTCCTGGTTGGCAGCGGTTTCCTGGACATGAAAGACGAGCGGATTCAAATCAACAAACTGGCGCGGGTTTTCAGCCGCATTTCGTTCTGGCTGGGGGTTGTCATTCTGGTAATAGGAATTGTAGATCTAATCGCATAAGAAATCACAATCGGGCTTGTTCCTATGGGGCAAGCCTGTTTTTTTCACTTCCCCGCTCGGGGAATGGCCAGTTTCATTAGGAATCGTGCAAGTTCCGACCCGGTTGCAAAATAAAAGATTCAACTTTCGCAGCCTAATTCGGCAGACAACCCCTTGATATCACTGGGTAAACTCGAAATCAATTGTTGCACTTACTACAATTGCTACTTCATTTTTCAAAAACGGTTCACAAAGGTCGGTAGGACTTCTCCATGACCGGATTTTAGTTTACATAATGCATCTGCTATGGAAAATTAGACTGATTGTCAGCCTTATTTCTGATTTTTTGATTGTCACTTCAAGAATAGAGCTGATTTTCAGTCTTATTCGGGTGAGTTTCGAGGTGTACATCTAAGAAATGGCATATAGGACTGAAAAACAGTCCTATTTCTGGGAGTATCTTTGAATCGACAAAATAAGCCTGAAATTCAGTCCTATTTTTTCTTGTCTTTGCAGGTGTCAGCTTCCCTATAAGGATGCTGCCTTTGTCGGTTTTTTTTGATCTGAAGCAGGTGTTATAGAACACATCCGAAATTGAAAAAAAAGCCTAGTCATAAAATTATATATTATTTATAATATTTTTAACCAATCACCTGGTGATCTGATGACTATCACACAGATTGGAACCGGAAGCATGAAAGCGGTTTCGAGCACAGCGAAGGGAGGACTTGCGGTGAAGGCGATCGGCAAGGATCTGTCAAAGATACGCAGTGATCTGCAAAATTTGGTCAATGCTCCGTATGTAAAAGAATGTCCTGAAGACTTAAAGGCAAAGCTTGCTGTTCCGAACCATGAATTGCTGCTGGTGGAACCGGGCAGCGAAGAAGAAGTTTCTGCAGTGCTTCAATACGCAACAGAACAACAACTCTCCGTCATACCTGCAGGGTATGGGCAACAGCTCCATATTGGAGAGGCTCCGAAGTCAGCTGACATTCTTTTGTCATCCAGACGTCTGACCGGCATTGTTGAGCATTCGGTCGGAGATCTGACCATGACCGTTAAAGCGGGCACCCTTTTTTCCGAGGTGCAGGCCCACTTGAGACAACATGGACAGTTTGTCCCCATTACTCCTCCCACCCAAGGGGAGTCGACCATTGGAGGATTGGTGGCAACTGCAGCCAGCGGACCGGAACGGGTATTGTATGGGTCTTGGAGGGACAACGTAATTGGCCTCCGGGTGGTCTACCCCAACGGACAAGTGATTCGTACCGGTGGCAAAGTTGTAAAAAATGTGGCCGGATACGACATGAACAAGCTGTTTGTCGGATCCCACGGGACTTTGGCCTTCATAACGGAAATCACTCTGAAGCTTCGTCCATATCCGAAGTATCGTGAGCTGGTGCTGGCGGAATGTGAGGCTTTCGCACCTCTGATCCGCCTTGCCTCCCGCATACTGGGGTCCGAATGTGTTCCCAGCAGTCTGGAGCTGATGGGCAGGATGGAAGACGGTCAAGGGACGTACCGACTGGCAATCGGGTCTGATGATGTGAAAAGTGCAGCCAAATATCAAGCAGAACGCATTGGGCAAATGGTCAGCGAAACGGAAAGCAATATCCGACTGTCTTCGGTTGTCAATGAAGACACGGAAGCATTCTGGAACGATTACCGCAGCAAGTGGAAAGAGACTGCCGCCAACTCTCTGGTGCTGAGAGCGGGATTTCTGATCCCTCACATGACAAAGGTGTTAGAAATTTATGAGAAGGAGTCTTCATCCCGGAAAATTCAGATGGAGTATGCAGTCAGCCTGGGGATTGGAACCCTCCGGGTCAGACTGTCATCACCCGATTCTGACGCATTGAAGGAGACGGCAGCCCGGTTTCGTCATTTGGCCGAATCTCACGGCGGGTACCTTGTGGTGGAACATGGCGAAGGAACCGTGAAACAGGATCTGGGAGTCTGGGGTGTCGTACGCAGTGGGTTGTCATTGATGAAAGGCATAAAACAGACTGTTGATCCGGCAGGCATTCTAAGTCCGGGACGGTATGCAGGAGGGATCTGATTATGAGCGACCAAGGACAGCTGGCATCTATGCTGGAATATCCCAACTCCAACTACAAGTGGACCGATCCGCCGGATCCTGACAAATTCAATGTTTGCGTCCATTGCGGATTGTGTCTGGACGCTTGTCCCACCTACCAGGAAACGGGCAATGAGGCCCAGTCGCCAAGGGGCCGTGTGTATTTGATCAAATCGGTGGCGGAAGGAAAGCTGGAGATCAACGAATCGTTCATCGATCCAGTCTTCCGGTGCCTTGATTGCCGGGCTTGTGAAACCGCTTGCCCATCCGGTGTGCAGGTAGGGGCTCTGATCGAAGAAGCCCGCGGTCAGATTCGCCAGTCTGAGCCGCTGACAGGTTTGAAAGGTTTTGTAAGTGACACCTTCCTGAAAAAGATCTTCCCCTATCCCAATCGCTTGCGAACAATAGGGAAATTGACCCGTTTCTATCAAAAATCCGGTCTGCAAAAGTTGGCGCGCGGAATGGGTGTAATGAATCTGTTCCCCCGTCATCTGAGGGAAATGGAAGCTGCAATGCCGAACCTGCCTGCCAAATCGTCCCGGGAGGCACTCCCGTCCCTGATACCTGCCATCGGCCAAAAACGGGGAACGGTAGGATTGGTTCTCGGCTGCGTGATGGACGTGATGTTTGCGGACATCAACATGGCGACCGCCCGAGTGCTTGCCCGAAACGGATTTGATGTGGTGGTTCCCCAGGCACAGGGGTGCTGCGGCGCTCTGCAGGTGCATGCCGGAGAGCGGGACACCGCCAAACAGATGGCCCGGCAAAATATTGACACGTTCCTTGCGGCAGGGGTCGATTACATTATCATGAATGCGGCCGGCTGCGGTGCAGCTGTCAAGGAGTATCCCGAACTGCTGCACTCCGATCAGGCATATCTTGAGAAAGCCAAACAATTTGCCGCCAAAGTGCGTGACATTTCCGAGTTCCTGGTGGAGGTGGGGTATGAACCGCCCAAGGGCAGGGTGGAGGTCAAAATCACTTACCATGACGCATGCCATTTGGCGCATGCGCAAAATGTCAGAATGCAACCCCGCCAAATCTTGAAATCAATTCCGGGCGTGGAACTGATCGAGATGCGGGAATCTGACCGCTGCTGCGGCTCTGCCGGGATCTACAACCTGACACATCCCGAAATTGCAAGTCCGCTTCTGGACCGAAAAATGGCGGACGTGCCGGAAGGAGTCAACTGCATTACCATGGGGAATCCGGGCTGCATGATGCAAATTCAGGTGGGCGTAAACAGGATCAACGCCGAAATGGAAGTGGCCCATACAGTTACGTTGCTTGACAGGGCTTATCAGGCGGAGGCAGAATCGGTCGCCAATGCAAAGCAAACTGTCGAAGCCGCAAGGGGGAGGGAAGGCGCATGAGCCAAGACCGGTTAATTCTGGAATTGCAAAAGATCGTTGGTCAACAGTCGGTACTGTACAAACCGGACGACCTTCTTGCTTATGAATGCGATGGACTCACCATTTACAAACACCGTCCGCGTGCAGTCGTATTTCCTGCTGATACGGAACAGGTTGCAGCAGTGGTCAAACTCCTGAACAGGGAAAAGGTCCCCTTTATTCCCCGTGGTGCCGGTACCGGTTTATCGGGAGGGGCCATCCCCATCGGCGGTGAAGTCTTGATCAGTCTTGTCAAGATGAAGCGTCTCATCTCTGTTGATTTTGAGAACCGGACGGCGGTGGTCGAGCCCGGTTACGTGAATCTTCGGCTGACCAAAGCCATTGCCCATGAAGGGTACTACTACGCTCCCGACCCCTCAAGCGGGATGTCCTGTACGATCGGCGGCAATGTGGGGGAGAATGCCGGAGGCCCCCACTGCTTGAAATACGGGGTAACCAGCAACCACGTCCTCGGTGTGGAAATGGTTCTCCCTGACGGGGAAATCGTTACTTTGGGAGGCATGGTGCCGGACATGCCGGGATATGATCTGACAGGTCTTGTCGTTGGATCGGAAGGGACCATGGGAATTGTCACGAAAATCATTGTGCGAATCCTTAAAAAGCCGCAAGGTGTCAAAACGGTCCTCGCCCTGTATGACTCGGTGGATGATGCCAGTGAAACCGTATCTGCCATTATTGCGGAAGGATTCATACCCGGTGCTCTTGAGATGATGGACAAAACGGCAATAGAAGGGGTGGAGGCCGGTACCTATCCGGTCGGGTACCCGAAAGATCTGGAAGCCGTATTGATCATTGAACTTGACGGCCTCACAGCCGGAATGGAAGAAATGTCGGAACAGATTGTGGAGATCTGCAAGAAGCATAACGTCCGGGAAGTCCGGGTGGCGCAAAACGAACAGGAACGGACCCTCTGGTGGTCCAACCGGAAAACCGCCTTTGGCGCCATGGGAAATCTGTCTCCCGACTATCTTGTGCAGGACGGGGTGATCCCGCGCAGCCGGTTGCCTGAGGTATTGCGGCGGATTGCGGAGATCAGCCGGGAATCAGGATTGCGGATTGCCAATGTATTCCATGCAGGGGACGGCAACCTGCATCCGTTGATTCTGTTTGATTCCAGCAAGCCGGGAGAAACGGAACTTGCGGTCAAAGTGGGATCGGAGGTGCTGCAGGCCTGTGCGGATGCAGGCGGGAGCATCACCGGTGAACACGGGATTGGAATTGAGAAACAGCAGGACATGACAAAGATATTTACCCGAGAGGAATTGGATGCGCAAATAGCGATTATGCGGGTGTTCAATCCGGAGAATCTCTGCAATCCGGACAAGGTTTTTCCAAAGCCGGCCCGTTGTGTGGAGGTCAAGAAAGCGGCAGCCGCTTCCTTATAAGAATGCCCTGCGGCCCTATGGGTTGCAGGGTTTTTTGCTCTTTTTCTAACATTTAACATTGACAAGAAAATTCTCCAATACTTAATAATTAACTTAGATATACATTTGAAACCGACAAAATGGGAAAGCATGTGAGATCTTCATGTATGGTCATAAACCGCTGCATTCCAAACCTGTCATTTCAAAGATTGTATGGGGAATGGCAGTATCGCTTTTCTTGATTGTTTTGATCCTTACGCTTTTGGAGACAGGCAGGGAGCAGCTGGCTTTCGGATGGCCGTGGGCCCGAAAACCTGACGCAGAAAATATTGTATTGAGAGCCATGTTTATTCACCTCATGCTGGGTGCACTGATAGTCTGCCGATACGCCTTTAGCGAATTCGACGTAATTACATGGCGGTTGCGGCACCGGATTTATCTTCTGGTAAGTTACTTGCTGGTCATTTCGTGGAGCGCCTTGATTCTTAAGTTTTTTGATCAGCCAACCGTAAACCAGGTGAGGATGATTAACGACTGGGTCGGCTTGCTAAGCCTTCCTGTCCCCCTGCTTCTTTTCATATATACATTGCAAATTTACCGGAACATCGAAGAAAAGTTGAAGCAGGAACAAGAACTCTCCGGCATGAGATCGAAAGCGCTGCGTGACAGTGAACTCAAGTACCGCAGTCTGGTCGAGCACGCCCTGATCGGGGTCTACATAGTGGAAAAAAAAGGAATACTAAATTATGTAAATCCCCGCTTTGCCCAGATCTTTGGAACCAGTCAGGAAGAATTGATTGGAACAAGCATCTGGAATCTGGTTCACCCGGAAGACCTGAACCTGGTAACGACCAGTCTGCAGAAACGTCTTGCCGGGGAAGTGAAAAGCCAGCGGTATTCCTTCAGGGGGATCACAAGGGATAACAAAATCATCGATGTGGAAGTTCATGGCACCATTATCTGCCTGAATGGGGAGTCGGCCATTATCGGTACCCTGATTGACATAACGGACAGGAAACAGGCGGAGGAACTGTTCCGCAAATCGGACAAACTGAATGTCATCGGACAGTTGGCAGCCGGGGTTGCCCACGAGATTCGGAATCCCCTCACTTCCTTGCGGGGGTTTGTTCAACTTCTGAAGGAAACCGGGTCGGAAGGGAACAATGAGTATTTCAAGATCATGCTGTCTGAATTGGACAGGATCAATCTTATAGTGAGTGAACTGCTGACGCTTGCCAAACCCCAGGCATTGAACTTCCTGCCCAAAGATATTTCGAAACTGCTGCATATCGTAATCAGATTGCTCAATGTCCAGGCAAATATGCAAAACGTTCAAATCGTGACAGAGTTCGACCCGGGAGTTCTGCTGGTCAAATGTGACGAAAATCAATTGAAACAGGTTTTTATTAACCTTATCAAAAATGCAATTGAGTCTATCCCTCATGACGGCAGTGTCACCGTCGCTGTACATCGGGTTGCCCCGCAAAATGTCATGGTCCGTGTAACAGATACCGGTTGCGGAATTCCGGAGGGTCTTATTCCAAACTTGGGAGACCCCTTTTTCACAACCAAGGAGAAAGGCACTGGCCTGGGCTTAATGGTCAGTTACCGGATTATCGAAGATCACGGGGGGACAATCAAAATTCACAGCGAAGTGGGCAAGGGCACGGTTGTAGATGTGATTTTGCCGTTGGAACAGCCGGAAGGCGGGAAATCGACAAAGATTTGAAAATTGGCAGGCCAGGGGAAATTTCCCATGCCTTTGACGTATAATCAAAGATGTGACAAATTGGAGAAAACTTCGGGGAGAGACATATGACAAACGATCTAATGGTTCCGACAGATATTGAAATTGCGCGCTCGGCAAGAATGAAGCGGATTTCCGAAATTGCTTCCTCATTGGGCCTGGCGGAGGAAGAGTGGGAAGCGTACGGGAAATACAAGGCGAAGGTGGATTTGGCAGTTTTAAGACGGCTTGCGGCCAAACCGGACGGGAAGTTGATACTGGTAACCGCTATTAATCCCACGGCTGCAGGGGAAGGCAAGACCACAGTCAGCGTAGGGCTGGGACAAGCTTTGAACCGGATCGGGAAAAAAACTGTCACTGCCCTGCGTGAGCCATCACTGGGTCCGGTATTTGGCATGAAAGGCGGGGCTACCGGCGGCGGTTATTCGCAGGTGGTGCCGATGGAAGATATTAACCTGCACTTTACGGGGGATTTTCACGCCATCACTTCTGCCCATAATTTGTTGGCCGCATTGCTTGACAATCACATCCAGCAGGGAAACGCTTTGGGGATTGATCCGCGGCGGATCGTCTGGAAACGGGTGCTGGATATCAACGACCGAACACTCCGGCAGGTGGTAATCGGCCTTGGCGGCCAAACCAATGGGGTTCCGCGGGAGGACGGATTTGACATCACTGTCGCCTCAGAGGTGATGGCCATTCTGTGTCTGGCCCGGGATTTGCAAGATTTGAAAGAGTCCCTGGGGAGGATGCTGGTTGCCTACACCTATGACAACCGGCCTGTATATGCGGGGGATCTGGAAGCGGAAGGCGCCATGACCCTTTTGTTGAAAGATGCCATCAAACCCAATCTGGTACAGACACTGGAAAATACGCCTGCTCTGATTCATGGGGGCCCATTTGCCAATATCGCCCACGGCTGCAACAGTTTGCTGGCTACTCAAATGGCGGTGAAACTGGGAGAGTATGCGGTGACGGAAGCGGGATTCGGTGCCGATCTCGGGGCGGAGAAGTTTTTTCACATCAAATGCAGAAAAGGCGGCTTGCGCCCT